>CANHYD010000007.1 GCA_947464705.1 Verrucomicrobiota bacterium
CGGCCAGCCTGTAGCAAGACCCACGTTCCTTCCTCGAACCGCCTCCGAGGTAGGGACCGATCTCCGAGCGGTCCGGCACCGCAGACATTGGCGCTTTCGGAGAAATCGCCCTACCCCCGAAGCTCACCTACCCCCAGAGCTCTCCTGAGAATCCCAACCTCATCGCCCTACCCCCAGAAGCGTCCCTAGAGAATTCCAAGCCGAAACGGTTTCATGGGATCAGTCGCGCTGGCTGCGTCATTTTCCGCTAGAGCTTCGTTGTTTGCTCGTTACGGGCCTCATGCACGAACCTCAGCAAGGCCCGCACCTCGCTCTCGCCTCGTCTTGCAAAAGAAGCCGCCACGCCATCGCTTTGCTCCCCACTGAATCGTTGGCTGAGGCGGGATGGTCAATTGGGGGGTCGGCATTTTGGATTCAACGTTTTTTGAATTCCCGCTCTCGAATCAGGACAAAAAGGATGGGTGTGACAATGAGGATGTGCAGCAGACTGCTGACCATGCCGCCAATGACCGGCGTGGCCAGCGGCTTCATCACCTCGGCACCGGTTCGATGACTCCAGAAGATCGGCAGTAGGGAGGCGACAATGGTGGCCACGGTCATGACCTTAGGTCGGAGTCGGAGGCGTGCGCCGTCTTTCACTGCCTGGATGAGGTCGCTCTGGGTGAAGCGATCCCCCAGTGCAGCCCGACGTGTGGCCAGCATCTCTTCCAGATAGACCACCATCACGACTCCGGTCTGGATGGCCGTTCCAAACAACGCGATGTAGCCCACCCAAACGGCCACGCTGAAATGCCACCCCAAAGCCCATTGCAAGAAGACGCCGCCAGATAAAGCGAACGGGACGGCCAGAAGGACGTGGGCGGCCTCAATGGCGGAGCGATAAACCAGATAGAGCAGCAGGAAAATGATGACCAACACCGCCGGTACGATTTGGCGAAGAGTCCGGCTGGCGCGGATCTGATTCTCGAATTCACCCGAATACTCGAGGGTCATGCCGCGGGAGAGGGTAGGGACGATTTCTTGGTCCATGCGCTCTTGGATCTCGGTGACAAAGGAGCCGAGGTCCCTGTCTTGGACATTGGCTTGGACGAAGACGCGAAGGCGTCCGTTCTCGCTGGCGATCTCTCCCGGTCCATCGGTGCGTTGGACTCGGGCCACCAGGGACAGCGGCACGGGGGAACCGTTGGCGGTCGGCACCAGGATTTCTCCTAACCGATCGATATCGTCGCGCTCGGAAGCCTCCAAGCGGACCTGTATTGGCAATCGGGCCCGACCCTCGATCGCGGTTCCGACGACCATGCCGCCGATCCCTGATTCGACCACGTCGAGCACATCCCGTGCGTTGAGGCCGTATCGGGCCGCTTGCGCGCGATCGACCTCGATCTCCACGTAGGGTTTGCCCTGGACCCGGCTGGCGGCGACGCCCACGGCTCCGGGCACCGAGCGGACTACCCGCTCGATCTCGAAGGCCTTGCGTTGCAGTTCCTCCAAGGAGTCTCCAAACACCTTGATGCCCAACTGGGCGCGAATGCCGGTGCTCAGCATGAGAATGCGGTTCTCGATCGGTTGGAGAAAGCCGGGCACATAGCCGGGAATATCACTGAGCGTTCGACTCAATTCGTTGATCAGATCGCGTGGTGTGACCCCGGCCCGCCATTCGGGATTTCGGATGACCGTGGGAATGGGGAGGAATCCCCAAGCGAGCCGGTTGGTGGAAATCCATTCCGGCTTGAGGGTGATGGTCGTCTCGATCATCTCGACGGGTGCCGGGTCGGTCGCGGTTTCAAATCGACCGAGCTTTCCGGCCACCGTCTGGACCTCCGGAAGGGATCGGATCACGCGGTCCTGCCAACTCATGATTTCCTTCACCTGAGTCAGCGAAGTGCCTGGCAGGAGCACGGGCATGAAAAGCAGGCTGCCCTCATTGAGGGGCGGCATGAATTCGCTGCCCATCCCACGCCCCATCCGGGCCACGGTGGGCCAACCCGCAGATTCGAGGCGGGCCACCCAGGCCCGGGGTAGCCCAAAGGCCAAAAGGAGGGCCAGTGCCAGAATCAGGCCCGCACACGCCAAGACCGTCTTGCGCCAGATCAGCGCCAGCGAGAGGAGGGGGTCGTAGATCCGCAGCAGCCAGCGCATCAGAAAATGGTCCGCCTCGCGGTGAAACGGCCCGCGCACCAGGAATGAGCACAGAACCGGCACCAGGGTCATCGCCAGGAAAGTCGAGCCGACCATGGCGAAGGTCTTGGTGAAGGCCAGTGGGTGGAAGAGTTTGCCTTCCTGACCAGTGAGCGCAAAGACCGGCACGAAGGCCAAAATGATGATGACCATGGCAAAGAAGACCGGGCGACCCACCTGCCGCGACGCATCGCGGGTCACTTGCAGCGTCTCTGACAAGGTCAGACGATTCCCCAGACCTGCGCGCTGCTTGTGGGCCTCCGCCTCTTCGGCGTGTCGGAGGACGTTCTCGGTCATCACGATGGCCGCATCGACCAGAACGCCGATGGCGATGGCGATGCCGGTCAGCGACATGATGTTCGAGGAGATGCCGAACTGCTGCATGAGCAGGAAGGCTGTCAGGATGGACAGCGGCAGCGGCAGGGTCACGATGACGATGCTGCGGAAATGCCAGAGAAACAGGATGTGAGCGAGGGTCACTAAAATCACCTCTTCCCACAGAGCATGCTTCAGGGTGTCGAGGGTGCGGTCGATCAGGTCGCTGCGATCGTAGAAGGGGCGGAGGGACACCCCGGGGGGAAGGCTGGTTTGGATCTGGGCGATGCGTTCTTTGGTTCTTCGGATGACTTCGCGCGCATTTTCACCGGTTCGCATGACAATGACGCCACCGACCCGCTCTTGCCCGTCGACATCCAACGCGCCCCGACGGAAATCTCCGCCCAAGCGAATGTGAGCCACCTCGCGCAGCAGCACCGGCACCCCGTTGGTTTCCGACAGCACCACTAGCTCCAATTCGTCGGTGCCTCGGATCAATCCAACGCCCCGGACCACGTACTCGCGTCCGTTCTCTTCGATCACCTTGCCGCCGACGTTGATGTTGGCTCGGCCCACGGCTTCGAGAACCCGGCCCAGGCTGATGCCGACGGCCCGGAGTTTGGCCGACGAGACTTCAATTTGGTACTGACGCACAAACCCGCCGATCGAGGCCACCTCGGCGACACCCGGGATGGATTGGAGCGGGTAGCGGATGAGCCAATCCTGGATGCTGCGTAAACGCCCCAGATCGTATCCGCCTTCGGGGGCGAGAGCCGGGTCCACCTCCAGGTAGTATTGATAGACCCAGCCCAATCCGGAGGCATCCGGACCCAGTTGCGGCACGACTCCGGCCGGCAGGGATCCGGTGATTTGGTTCAAGCGCTCCAGAACCCGGGTTCGGGCGAAATAATTGTCGATAGCATCTTCGAACAGCACGGTGATGAGAGAGAATCCCGTCATGCTGGTGGCCCGAACGCTGCGCACTCCGGCCAGGCCTTGAAGATTGGCCGACAATGGGTAGGTGATTTGGTCTTCGACCTCCTGGGCACCCCGTCCGGCCCAGTCGGCGAAGACGGTCACTTGGTTTTCACTCAGGTCCGGGATGGCATCGACCGGAGTCCGATATACGGCCTGTATGCCCAGCGCGACGAGCATCAGCGTGCCACACAGCACGAGGAATCGCTGGCGCAGGGAGGCGTCGATGAGGCGATCGATCACGGCTTCTCCTTGAGTTCGAGACCACAGTCGATCATCTCAGCCCCGAAGAACGGGTTGCGGACCTCCGCGCCCTTTTGCAACCAACCCGCTCGCTTGGGAGCCGACGGAATCGCTCGATCCACCATGGGGCATTCGAAGGAGCGGACTCCTGCTTCCCATCCCTGGCGGTGCGCCCAGCGGGCCAGTTCCACGCTGGTCCGTGACTGGTCGAGGAACCACTTCCGAGCTTCCGCCAAATTGGAGGGGCCGTTCGGAGCCGATGAAGCAGCGATCGCCGCGATGGATTTCTGAAGGGTCTCAGGAAGGTTTGTCATCGTCTGGGATGCCCATTGTTGGAGAGCTTTCTGGCGAGGCTGGAAGCCTTTCAGGGTCTCCCGGAAGACCTCCAACTGATCCGAAGCGAGCGCCTCCGACAAGTCGGCCGAGAGCTTCAGGAAATCCGCCAACGGAGGCGGTGCGGGAGATCGGGAGTGCGAGGTCCTGGTGGCCTCAGGATCGGTTCCGCCACTGTGGCCGCTTTGGAGCTGGGATTGGGCATCGATGAGGAAGGCTGCGTGAGTCACCACCCGTTCTCCAGGTTTCAGGCCGTCCAGCACCTCGGCCAAATGGTCCCCGATGCGGCCAATACGGACTGTCCGGGGCTCATAGGCTCCGGCACCGAGACTCAGGTACACCACCGGTTGCCGTCCGTTCCAAAGCAGGGCGCTGCGAGGCAGGGTTCGTGCGGTCTCTACACAGGCGATCTCGGCCATGGCCGTGACGCGATGGAGCAATCGCCGTCGGGGACCCTCCGGCGTTTCCTCGATCGGATTGGGGACTTCGATGCGCACCCGGGTACTCCGGGTCATTGGGTCGAAGTTGGGATCGATGAAACTCACCTGACCGGTGATGACTCCGCCGTTCCACGTGGGAGTGGTGATGCGGGCTGCTTGGCCGACCCGCAGCCATTGGCGGTCCGATTCGTAGGCCGTGAGCTGCACCCACATGGTGGAGAAGTCTGCTGTTTCCAAGAGGCGCTCTCCCTCGGTGACGTATTGCCCCTCGTACACTTGCTTGAGCACGACCGTGCCAGTGGCGGGAATCATCAGCTCGCTGGTCAGGGCGCCGAGGGGCTTGTCCTTGAGCAAATCGATCTGGTGAGGAGTTAGTCCCATTTGGATCAACCGTTGCCGGGCGGAGGCCAGGATCGGTGCTAGGTCCTTCGAGCCACCGGCGGTTTCCGGGTGGGATTGTTTGCTGAGGGCCACATACTCGCGCTCGGCCGTGAGGAGCGTCGGAGAGTAAATCGTCAGCAGGGGTTCGCCCGCCCGAATTTCTTGACCCAGTTTGTTGACCGACAGGCGCTCAATGCGCCCGGCGACGGGAGCCGCGATCACCCGGTGGCGGGTGTCATCGTCATCCAGGGTTCCTGAGAGCCGCAGGTTGCGGACCAGGGGCGCTTCGGAAACCTCACGGGTCTCGAGGTGGATCAATTGGATGGTGTTGGTTCCCAAGACGACCACGGACCCTTCCGCGGCCGCTCCCGAATCCCCCTCATAAACCGGCGTCAATTCCATGCTGCAAATGGTGCATCGTCCCGGCTGGTCGGAACGTATCCAGGGATGCATCGGCGATTGGTAGAACCGCACGGATCGTGAACGTGATGGCTCGGCACCCGTTGGTTGAGAAACCGTGGAGGCCAGCGCTGTGTGCCAGTGGGACCGCAGGAACCAAAATCCGCCACCGGCGAGCAGACCGGCAACGAAGACAGCCAATAGGAGCAGTCGAGAGTTTTTCATGGGGCAGGAGAAGGACGGGAGGGCTGGGACGGGGACTGCGGCAAATCGTGCCAACCGCAGAGCAAGAGCAGTTCGGCGATGGCGGACCATTGTTCGGCGATGGCGGTGGCCTGACTGGATTGCGCGTCGAGCCATTGCCGACGCAAATCGAGTGTGTCTCGCAGTTCACCAGGACCGGCGCTGAGGGCCGCGGTGGCGGAGTCCAATGCGGTGCGGATCCGGGGCAGCAGAGTTTCTTCCGCCAGTTCGGCCCGGATGCGGGCGCTTTCGATGCGGGTCACCCAGTGGTGAATCTCCAGGGTCACTTCCGCCTCCAGATTGGCCACCTCGCGATGCGCAGCCTCGAGTCGGAGCCGATCCCGGGTGAGGTCCTTGCGGTATTGGTCTCCGTTGAACCAAGGAAGGGACACCGACAGAATGGCCGCCCCGTTTCTCAGACCGCCGTCTCCCGAGTATTGGCGGGAATCCAGACCCAGCGACAGGTTGGGGCGTCGGGAGCGTCGGGTGGCTTCGACCCGAGCGGAGGCTTCGGCGCTCAACGTTCGGGCCACCCGCAACTGGGGTTCCGCGGTGAGGGCGTGACGCGGCCAATCGGGTTGATAGGTGATGGGGGCTGCTTTGGATGGTAGTTCCCAGGACCCGACCGCGCGGTCGATGGGGTGGCCCAGGACGCGATTGATGCGCGCCGCCGCATCCTGAGTGTCGATGCGGAGTAGCTTCAGTCGCGTCTCGGCCTGCGACAATTCATTGCGGAGCAGGAGGAGCTGTGGAGCGGAGATTTTTCCGGATGCGTGGCGTGTTTCGAGGGTGTCGAAGATCCGTTGTAGCCAGACCCGATCGGCCTCGGCCAAATCGATGCTGCGATGGATCAAGGCCAGCTCCAGGAGCCGTTCCATGAGGTCTCGCTGGAGGATAGGGATCCGAACTTCGGCCGTTTCCCGAGCGGTTTGGGCCTCGGCCTGGGCTACGGCATGGGCCGAAGATTCCTTTCCAAAGACGGGCAATGTCTGGGTGATCCCGAGGGCGATATCACCCTCCTCGGAAGCCAAGGGCCCGCGGGAAGTGAATCCGATGCCTCCGGCGCGGAGAGTCGGATCGGCCCAACGCCGTGTGGCTTCCGCCTGAGCCTGGGCTGCACCGGCCCGCAGTTCCAAAGCTTGGAGGCCGGGGTGGCGTTCCGGGATCGACCCGGCTAAGCGGTGGACGGCCGAGGGCGTCACCACCTCGGCACGGCCTTGCAGGGCCATCAGTAGGCTGATGATCCAACAGCCGATCTGGGGCGGTGTTCGAAAACAGTGAGGTGAAAAGTTCATGGATAAAACCAGCAGGGGGGTGGGACAGAACCCAAGCGCAGAGCGCCATCTTGGGTTTCGGGATGCCGTCCGGGGATTCCAGCGATGGGGATTCCGGCTGCGGCTGGGTTCAGGAGGGTGTTTGTCCAACGACCTTCCCGCTTCGGATACCCGGTATTGAATAGGCCCGATTTGGCCGGAACGATTTTGTTGAATCGTTCCAGCGGAGGGATCGATCAGACTCCGACGGGCGGTGCCAGACTCCGAAGTCCCGACCCGAGGATCACCGAAGGTTCAAAGCCAGCGTCCCATCGGGGAACGGCCTGCTCCGACCAACGTGGTTCGACTGCGGCGGCTTGAAGCTGTCGGGAAATCGAGAAGTCACAGCGGAAGCCGGGGTCGGCTTCGCTGGAGGGAAACGGTAGATTGACCGGAGCCCAAGTGGGCGTCTCCAAGTTGAGCCCGCTCTGAATCACCGCTTGGGGCGAACAGGGGTGATTTGGAGATTGGGAATCCGAATTCTGGGAGGCGTTCTGGGAACTGGAGGTTTGCTGTGCAGCCGATTCGAATCGTGTCCGTTGAGCGGTCTTCGGCCGAGCACAGCAGCCATGGGAACTCTTGGCCGTCCCCTCGGGTGTCACGCCAGAGATCTGGGCGTCATCGAGGAGGCCGTGGCAATGGGCCACGCAGAACGATTGGGACACCAGCCAAACCCAGAGCATCATCGCCGCGAAGACGCGGAAATGGCTTGGAAGAGCGGTGGTCGCCAAGTTCATGACAGGCATTACATATCGGCCCTCGTCCCCGGACCGTCAAGGATCCTCGGATCCGGAGGTCCGTGGATCACGAAAGGATGGATGAAGTCGCAGAGGGTGCAGACGAAGGCTTTGGCCGTGGCTTTTGCCCTTTCGGTTGCTGGCCGGTTGGGCAGGCGCCGACAGTCAAACCTGTTTCCCCCGGAGCCCTCGAGGCAGCGTCGGTGGCGTCCATGGATCTCGATCCGGTTGGACTCGGCATGCAGCAGGTTCATGGCGATATCCCCACTGAGGGTCCTGACGAATCAAATCTCTAAACCTCAGAATGAACCAACGTGATTGAAATTCCTCTGCTTCCCGGTGAGCTGCAGCAGAAGAGAACTTGATCCCCAGGGCTGGTTCGGACTTCATCAACCACTATCGGCTGACGAAGGTGCCTGAGCGGCGGAGTTCGTCGGGTCGTTGGGTTTTCGAATCACTGTCTTATGGTACGCTTGAAGGACATCGCTGCGGTGGGTGGAGTCTCAGTCATGACGGTGTCCAAGGCCCTGCGCGACAAGCCCGATTTGTCTGCCGGTACCAAGTCTCGCATCCAGGCATTGGCCCAGCAAATGGGGTATGTGCCCGACGCCTCGGCCAGTGGACTGAGAAATCGCAAGACCCGCCTCCTCGGCTTGGTGATTCCGGCACCCACCGATCCGGTCTACTCCCGGGTGCTGTTGGCTTTGGAGAGTCAGGCTTACGAACGGGGTTTCGACCTGTTGTTGGCTCACTCACTCGGCAAAGTAGAGCGGGAAGACTCGGTGGTTCGGCGTTTCATGTCTCGGCGTGTCGATGGGGTGTTTATTGCTCCGGTTTACCGGATGGCCTCCACAGCTCCGATTTTTGAGGATCTTCTCAAGCAAGGCATTCCTACGGTCTTGCTGGGCCATCGGGCTCCCTTCTGTGAGCAGTTTGTCAACGTCGAGACCGACGATCTCAGTGCATCCGAAGCGGTCACCCGGCATTTGATCTCCATGGGCCATCGTCGGATTGCCTTCTTTGGCGGCCCGACCCATTCGCCGTGGGCTCAGGAGCGGATCGAGGGTTACCGTCGGGGATTGCGCGAAGCAGGAATCCCCGTGGAAGACCGTCTGGTGTTCCATGCCGGTTCGACCGTGGAGGAGGGGGCCTCGGCGGCCCTGCAGTTTATCCAGGAAAACCCCGAAGCCACAGCCATCCAGGGCGTGAACGACTTGGTGGCCATCGGGGCCGCGGACGCCCTGCTGAACCAAGGAGTCCGCATCCCTCAAGACCTCAGTGTGGCTGGGTTCGGCAATGTCCTGGTCAGCGAGTTCTTCCGGGTTCCGCTCACGACCGTTCGCCAACCGAAGCTACGCCTGGGCTCAGTGGCCATGGAACTGATGCAGAAGCTCCTCGAGGGAGAGCGACCGGCATCGGTGCGCATGCCGGCCGAATTGACGGTGAGGGCCAGCACTGGCCCGGTTCGGCTCTTGGGCTCAGCGTAGTTGCCGATCAGTCGCGCATTCAGCGCCACCGTTGGGTTTTCAGCCAAGCGAGCAAGTCGGCGGTCCAGGGGTGAGGGTTTTCGAAGGCCGGTGGTTTGGCTCCCAGTCCGATTCCGTGCGGTGCCCCATCGTACAAATGCAACTCGAAGGGGACTTTGTAGCGTCGGCAGGCAGTGGCGAAGGCCATGGAGTTTTCGATGGGCACGGCTGCGTCGTCCCGCAATGACCAGATGAAGGTTGGTGGTGTCGTGGAGTTGACCCGGTTCTCATTCGAAAGGTCCTCGATCAATTCGGCCGAAGGGTTCTCTCCCAGAAGATTGCGACGGGATCCCGCATGGCTGAAGGGGCCCATGGAAATAACGGCATAGCAAAGCACCCCCAGATTTGGACGGCTGCTCACGCGCTCAACCGGGTCGGAGGACTGGGCGTCGCCGCCGTCGTGGTGGGTCAGGAGCGTGGAGGCCAGGTGCCCTCCGGCACTGCTTCCCATAATCCCGATCCGGTCAGGATCTACCCCCCATTCCGAGGCATGAGCTCGGACCCAACGAACGGCCCGGGCCGCATCCTGAAGCATCGAAGGATGCCGGTACCCCCGACTGCCGAGCCGGTACTTGACCACGAATCCGTGCACGCCCTCTCGGTTCAGGAACAGGGCATAATCTCGACCCTCGTGACCCGCCAGACCTCCGTAACCGCCTCCGGGCAGAATCACCATGGCGGGCTGGGCTTTTGAGGTTCGCGCGACTGGATAGGTGGTGAGGGTCGGGATATCGGCGTCGTTGGTTCCCCGGGATCCGGGGACAGCCCCAGTCGGCCAGAGGGGTAGGGTGACGGATTCGGCGCGGGCTAAGCCCAAGATCAGGGTCGCACCCATGAGGAACTGAAAGGGGGTCATGATGCGGCCGATCTTGCTCCGGTTCCGGTGGGAAGGAATCACAATTCCACCCACCCCAATCCCGGGGCGACTCAGCCCAAAAAGTCCCGCTCTTCAGGCCGCACCACCAGCACAGGACACGAGGCATGCCGAACGATCTTCTCGGCCACACTGCCCATGAGTAGGTGCCGTAAACCAGTCCGGCCGTGGGTGGTGACCACCAACAGATCGACCCCGAGTTCTGAAACAGCAACTACCACTTCATGCCAGGGCCGTCCGACACGGACCAACACTTCGGTTTGGCGCGCCGACTCCAGACTCGAGGCCCTCTCAAGCAATTGCTTGCGAGCGGCATCCACCTGAAGAGCCTCATCTTCGGGGGAGTACGGGGGCATGTAGCCATATTCCGGTGGCAGCACCATGGGTTCAAGGACGTGCAGCAGGGTTACCCGACTCTGGAAGGTTGATGCGAGTGCGTCGGCATATTCGATCGCTTTCTTGGAGGCCGCAGAGAAATCGGTGGGCACGAGGATATGCCGAGGATGCACACGGCTGACAGGCTCGGGCGGCAATGGGCTGACGGCCCGGTGCCCGGTGAGAGTCGTCACCAACAGTTGCGTGGTTGCGGTGTCCGGTGGAGAGGCTTGGGTATGGGTGTTTTTCATGGGTGTTGGGGATTGATGACTGCCTATCGGACGGCCACGCAGCAGTTGATGCCGCCAAAGGGGTTCGAGACGGTGACCGCCGATCCGGGGTCGGCGACCCAGTGGCCATCCACTACGAAGAGGTACTCGTAGAGGCCCGGCTTGAGCTCCAAAGTCTTGGCCCAGTGCCCATGGCCGAGCGGAACCATGGGTGTGGCCGAGGGATGCCAATCATTGAATGTTCCGGCAATGGCCACCCTACAGGCTTCTGGGTTGTGAAAATTGAAAGTCACGGGCCTGTGATCCGTGAGCAACGGTTCAGGCTCGATGTTGGTTTTGGAGGAGGGCTTCGTTTTCATCGATGGGATGGAACCGCCTGAGAAGCTCGACACCCCGGTGTCTTCTGGCCACGCATTGCTTGTCCGGGGCTCCGCCGATTTTGCGACGTCGCCAGGATTGATCATTTGAGCGGATTGCAAAATTGGAGTCACACCCTGCAAATGGAGGAGGGATTTGCGAGGGGGGCTTCCAGCAAGGTTTCAAGGTGCAACCGTCGACCGTCGGACGAGGTGATGGCGTTGGGAGCGTTTGGAACTGCTGATGAAATCCAAGCCGATGAAACCCATGAAGGGATCCCGCAGAGTTCGGGCGATCCGAGTCGCGGGCAGAGCTGCAGGTCGCGATTATCAGGGGCGCTCTTGGGTCTACTTCCTCCTCTCGGCTCAGACCCGCGGTCTGTCATTGGGCGTCAATCTCTCCCCCAGCGGTGCTTGTGATTATCGATGCTGTTATTGCGACATACCGAAAGTCTCTGCCCTCCATCGGGCACCGGTCGATGTGCAGGGGTTGGCTCTGGAATTGGGAGCCGCACTAGACTTCGTCGCCTCGGGTCAGGTGGTTCACGAACCCAGCTACAGCCGTTTTCCAAAGGAATGGTTGTCCCTGCGTCAAGTGATGCTCAGCGGTGAAGGTGAGCCGACGCTGTGTCCCAATTTCGTTGAGGTGATGGAGACGCTGGTTCATGCCCGTGCTCTCGGCCGATATCCCTTCTTCAAACTGGTTCTGGAGACCAATGGATCGGGGCTCCAACGTCCGGAAGTTCAGCAGGCATTAGAGCTCTTCACCGCGCAGGATGAAGTCTGGATGAAGCTGGATGCTGGGACGGACTCGCAGTTTCATGGGATGAGTGGGGTGGACACGCCTTTCCGTGAGGTGTTGGCTCGGATTTTGGAATTGGGCCGCCGTCGTCCGATCGTGATCCAAAGTCTATTTGCCAGTGTAGATGGCTCTCCACCGGCCCGTGGTGAGATCCAAAATTATGTGCGATGTCTAGGCCTCCTGCAGGAGCAGGGTGCGGTGATCCAGCGGGTTCATATCCAGTCGGTCATGAATTGGGTCGAGTCCTCCAGGTGCACGCACTTGCCTCTGGCCATCCTTTCGGAAATCGCCTGCCAGGTGCGCCGCGAGTTGGGGGTCGAGGTCGAGGTGTTTTAGTTGGAACGAGGGGAGGTGTTGGGTGTTCTGCTGGAGTCCGGTCGGGGTCTAGTCCGAGGCTGCGGGTGCATCGGCTCTCGTCGGGCCTAGGTAATTTACTGATGCACCCTGCGGAACTCACCGGGCCACCGATCCGTCACCTCGCCCAATACCCGAACGATGCCTGCGGTGGATACTCATCGCATCACCCATTCTGGGTGGTCGCGAAAGCACGAAAGGCAAAGATCATGAATGGCGATGGTGAACTGATCGAGACGCTGGAGCACTCAGCCCTGTACCAAGGCTATCAGCGAGCGTTCACGGCAGCGACCGGCCTGCCGCTGGCGCTGAGGCCTATGGTCACCTGGCAGTTGCCACTGCACGGTAAAATGGGGGAAAACTTATTCTGCGCCATGACGGCCGAGAAAAGTCGGACGTGTGCGGCCTGTTTGCAGCTCCAAGGTCGCTTGGCCAATGCGGCCACCTTGTCTCCGTGCACGATGACTTGTGGCTATGGATTGAGCGAGACGGCCGTGCCGATCCGGTTGGGCACCCAGACCATCGGGTATTTGCAAACGGGACAGGTTCTCCTCAACAAGCCCACACCGGCCCGCTTCCGCCAAGCGGTCAAAGAGGCTGAACGAATGGGGGGCGACATCAATACGCCCCGGGTTCGTGATGCTTATTTTTCCACGCCGGTGATGTCTCGCCACAAAATGGAATCAGTGGCCACGTTGCTTGGGGTTTTTGCCGATCATCTGGCCATCCAGAGCAATCAAATTGCCGTGCAGCAGGCCAGTGCCGAGCCTCCGGTCATTACGCGAGCCAAGCGCTACATCGAGGACCATCACCGGGATGATTTGTCGCTCGGACAAGTGGCGGCCTCGGTTCACACCAGCCTGTTTTATTTCTGCAAGCTCTTCAAACGCCACACCGGGGTCTCGTTCACGGAGTACGTGTCCCGCCTGCGCACCGAAAAGGCCAAGAAGCTGCTGCTCAATCCGAATCTGCGGGTGAGTGAGATCGCTTACGAAGTGGGATTCCAGTCGCTGACCCACTTCAATCGGGTGTTCAAGCGCATTCTCCACGAATCCCCTTCCGAGTATCGAACCCGTTTGCAACCGGCTTGATGAGAATCTATCGCGTGATCTTGGGCTTGGGGCTAGTGTTTCGGGATGTCGTCGAAGCGACCGAAACCTGCCCCAAAACTCGGGGTGTCCGAGCGACCGTTGGAGCGGTTCCGCAAGACGGTGGGTGTTCGTCTCGATGATGACCCGAATTCAGGTTGGGGGCTGCCGGTGGACGAGGCTCCATCTCTGCAATCCGGAGGCGGCGATTCGGAGATGATGGCCACCCGGCGGGAATTGCGGGATGTGAAGGCGGCTCTCGACGAGCATTCGATCGTGGCCATCACCGATGCCGCGGGCACGATCACCTACGCCAACGAGAAGTTTTGTCAGATATCCGGCTATTCTAGGAGCGAGTTGCTGGGGCAGAATCATCGCATTTTGAATTCGGGGCATCATCCCCGCAGTTTCTTTGTCGACTTGTGGAAGACCATTTCTCGGGGGCGGATTTGGCGGGGAGAGATCGTCAACCGCTCCAAGAGCGGGCCCCTCTATTGGGTGGAGACGACCATTGTGCCGTTCTTGGATGAATCGGAACGTCCTGTTCAATATGTCTCAATCCGTACGGACGTGTCTTGGCGCAAGCAGTTGGAGCGGGAAATTCTGGAGGTCAGTGAGCGCGAGCGGCGGCGCATCGGTCGAGACTTGCATGACGGACTCGGCCAGCGGCTGACGGCGCTGGAACTCTGTGCACAGGGATTGGTAGAAACGGTGTCTAGTCTGTCCGTCCCGGCCGGTCAGTCGCTCAGGACCCTCGCAAAACACCTCCGCGAAGCCGTCGCCCAAACCCGCCAACTTTCCCATGGGTTATCACCGGTCTCTCTGGAGGCCGGAGGCCTCGTGCATGCGTTGCTGGAATTAGCCGAGAGCACGTCGGCGTTGACTCAGGTCCAATGCCAGTTCAGCCGTTCAGGCATCGAAATGTCGCCGAACCCGTCCACGGCGAGTCATTTGTATCGGATCGCCCAAGAGGCTGTGGCGAACGCACTCAAGCATGGCCAGCCTCGGAGGATTCTAATTTCCCTCTGCCAGAAACGAGATCGACTGGTCATGGAGGTCTTCGACGACGGCAAGGGCTTCCTGCTGTCGACGGGTTCCGGTCCGGGCTTGGGGCTGAGGGTCATGCGCTATCGGGCTAGCCTCTTTGGCGGTGAGCTCCAAGTGAAAACCTCTCCCGGACGGGGAACCCGAATCACGTGCACAGCGCCGCTCCCACAATGAGACGCCCCTCCCTCCAAACTGCGGTCGCCAAACCGGAGCGACGTCGTGTGTTCCTGGTGGATGATCACCCGATGATTCGGGCGGGTTTGGCCGGATTGATCCAATCCCAACCCGACCTCGAAGTGGTGGGAGAAGCCGCCGACGCTCCGAGCGCGCTGCAGGCCATCGTTTCTTGCCAGCCTGATCTGGTACTGACGGATTTGACACTGCCCGGACGCTCCGGGATCGATTTGATCAAGGACCTTCTGGCCGTTCGTCCGGACCTGTCCATTTTGGTTCTCTCGATGCACGATGAAATGGTGCATGCCGAACGGGTCCTTCGGGCCGGAGCCCGTGGATACGTCATGAAAGAGGCCGGCGGAGAGCGACTGATGGCTGCGATCCGTGAGGTGCTCACGGGGAGGGTTTCAGTCAGTCCGAGGATGGCCTCGGTGCTCCTGGATTCCTTCAGCGGCCCACGCCCTCGGGGCGGATCCTCTCCTATTGGTAAATTGAGTGACCGTGAATTCGAGGTCTTCCAACGGATAGGCCAAGGCCTGACGCCGCGCGAGATTGCTGCTGAGATGGGGATCAGCCTCAAAACGGTGGATGTCCACCGAGCCCATCTGAAGTCTAAGTTGGCCTTGGCCCACATGAGCGATCTGGTGCGTTATGCGGTTCGTTGGGTGGGCGGTCAAAATGGGGGGTAATTGCGACCGTCGATGGGCCTTTGTTCCGAAGGCTATCCCGAAAGGCCTAACGTGTTTCGCGCTGGGAGCCTCTTGAATTCGGGGGGCAGGCTTCAGCGCTCACTCGGGCCCAGCCCGCGTTCGATGGGTGAGGTCCTGCACGTGTGGAAAGGAGTGATGGTTTCACCACTCGCTCCCGGACCGGGTTTGAGGCAAGGTCTGGCCAATGAATTGGATGGAATGGATACAGTCACCGCAGGCATGGATTGGTCTGGCGACCCTCTCCTTGTTGGAGATCGTGCTGGGAATCGACAACCTGATCTTCATCTCGATCCTGTCCGGAAAACTGCCACCCGAGCAGCGGGACAAGGCTCGTAAAATGGGCCTGTCCTTGGCGCTGATCACCCGGATTCTGCTGCTGTGTTCCTTGAGTTGGGTGATGAGCCTCAGCAATCGGCTGTGGGATATTTCGATCCTCGGCCTGCCCTTGCCGAATACCGGCAAGGATCTGGTCTTGGCGGTCGGTGGGCTGTTCCTGATCTGGAAGAGCACCAAGGAAATTCATGAAAAGGTGGAGGGTCATGCCGAATCCAACCTGCAACTGAAGGCTCCCAGCTTTGCCTCGGTCATCGTTCAAATTCTCCTGCTGGATATTGTGTTCTCCCTGGATTCGGTGATCACGGCCGTGGGCATGTCCAACCAGATTCCGGTCATGATCGCGGCCGTTGTTTTGGCCATGCTGGTCATGTTGCTCTTCGTTAATCAGATCGGGGCCTTTGTCGAGAAGTACCCCACCATCAAGGTACTGGCGCTGGCCTTCCTGATCCTCATCGGCACCATGTTGTTGGCTGAGGGTTTCCAGCAGCACATCAGCAAGGGCTACATTTACTTTGCCATGGCCTTCTCCGTTGCGGTTGAAGTCATCAACATCCGTGTCCGCTCCAAATCCCACTGAACCGATGCCCCTCACGATATCTGAGATCCTGAAAGACGAAGCATTGCGGCGTCACGAGTTCCCGGTGGCCACCCGTCAGACGTTCCTGTCGCATGCCGGGGTCTGTCCGCTGCCGCGGCGCGTGTCCGAGGCGATCGGAGCCCATGCCCAGGCCTGCACCTTCGACGATCAAGAGGAGGCTCTGGCCCCCGGTGTGGTGGCGCAGGTGCGACGATTGGCGGCCAGTCTGATCGGTGCTGATCAGGACGAGGTTTCGTTGGTCGGGCCGACCTCGCTTGCCTTGAGCCAGGTGGCGGCAGGGCTCCAGATCAAGCGCGGCCAGAATGTCCTGATTTATCACGACTGCTACCCCTCGAACGTCTATCCGTGGATGGCCTTGGCAGACCGCGGGGTGGAGGTTCGGCTGATGAACATCCGCGAACTCGGCAAGGTGCGTGTTGTCGATGTCCAGGGGCAGATCGATGAAGACACTCGGTTGGTCGCCCTCGCCAGTGCGCATTATTTGACCGGATGGCGGATCAACATCGACGCCATCGGTCGAATGCTCCGATCCAAAGGAGTGCTCTTCTGCTTGGATGCCATCCAGACTCTGGGCGCCTTTCCCACCTCCGTGGCCAACGTGGATATTCTGGCGGCCGATGCCCACAAGTGGCTGATGGGACCGTGCGCGGCGGGAATCCTCTATGTTCGCAAAGAGGCTCGGCCACAAATCCGTCCGGTGGTTCACGGGTGGCACAATTTGCAGTGCCCAGATTTCCTCACGCAGGACGACTTGGTCTTTCATGAGGGAGCGCGTCGCTATGAGGCCGGTACGCACAATTTTCTGGGGCTCCACGGTTTGAAGGCCGCCCTGGAACTGGTGCAGGAGGTAGGCGTTGAGGCCATCGCCGCTGAATTGGCCCGGAAGCGTTTGTGGTTGGTGCCCGAACTGGTGGCCAAGGGCTACACGGTGCTCCACGGCGATGCCCACGCCGACAACGCCGGCGGCATCACCAGCTTCTACCGAGATGGGACCGACATGCGCGCCCTGTATCAGCGGTTGAAGGAGGCCGGGGTGAGCACCTCGCACCGGATTCTTCCCGGAGGCCAGGCGGTCGTTCGGTTGTCGCCTCACTTCTACAACACCGACGAGGAGTTGCGCCGCTGCCTCGAGCTAGTCTAGCCGGGCGGGGTGTGCCGCCTTGGGTCGCGCCCCAGCCTCAAACCACGGCGACCGGATTCTCCAATCGTCCGATGCCGTCGATCTCGATGATTACCCGGTCGCCAGCGGCCAGGGTGAATTCGTTGGGCGGAACGATGCCGGTGCCCGTCAACAGCATGCTGCCGTTGGGGAAATCTTGGCAGCGGTGCAACCAGCCCGCGAGTTCGTCCAAGGAGCGCTTGAGTTGCGAGACCTGAGTGGAGCCCTGAAAGACTGGGGCTCCGTCGCGACGGATTTCCAGGTTGATGGACCAGGACCGGGCTTCGTCCTCAGTGGCACCAACCCGAATCCAGGGGCCCAGCGCACAAGAGGCCCGGTAGGTCTTGGCTTGTGGCAGGTAGAGCAGGTTTTCCCCCTCGATGTCCCGGGAGCTCATGTCGTTGCCGATGGTGAATCCGACCCGTTGACCGCGTCGGTTGAAGACCAACACCAACTCCGGTTCGGGGACACTCCAGCGGGCGTCGGAACGAATGCCCACGGGGGCGCCGGGCCCCACGGCTTTGGCTCCGGGTGACTTGAAGAAGAGTTCCGGACGATCCGCCGCATAGACCCGGTCATAGGCCGTTGCGCTGAAGTCCGATTCCTCCATCCGGGCGGACTTGCTCCGCAAGTACGTCACGCCTGCTGCCCAAACTTCCTGATTCTCGATGGGTGCTCCCAGACACACCTCGGAGATTGGAATCCGTCGGAGGTTTCCAGAGGCCCAGCGTTTCAATGTGGATTCCAGGTCGGGGACCTCCAGAAGCTGGGTGAGCGATTGAACCCCGACTCCAGACAAATCGAGGACTTCGGCATCGTCCAGGGTGAGGCCCACGCAGGGGAATGGATGGGAGGCGGATTGGAATCTTCCGAGCTTCATGCCGGACAATCCAACACGTTTCTTCTGCCCGACTCAACCTTGAGCAACCCAAACGACGGATCTCTGGCCGGCTTGGTGAGGTCTGGGGCTCAGATCCCCTCGGCGAAGTTGGCGGCCGAATGCACGGTGGCGACCTCGGGAGAAAGGTTGCCCGAGCCGGTGGACAAGATCCGGTATTCGCGAATCTGGAAGCTCACCGAGGATCCTTGCTCCAGCCCCTGCCGCAGGAATTCGTCTTTCACGATGCGGGTGCGCAGGATCAAGCCGGACGGGGTCTCCAGCTCCAACCTCAGTTGCACTCCGAGGAAGTACACATGACGGATCACGGCCAAATGGGGGTGCTCCTGAAGATTGCGAGAAATCTGGACGGCATACGGTCGGAAGCCGATTCGCAGGGTCTCTCCTTCGGCCATTCCGTGGGACGGAAAACTCAGTTCGTTGAGTCGGGCCGCGCCGTTCTGGACGGTCAGTTCCAGGACATTCAGGACGCCGATGAAGCGGGCCACGAATTCATTGCGCGGTTGCTCATACACCTCGCGCGGGGTTCCGATTTGCTCGAGCCGGCCCCGACTGAAGATCACGATCCGGTTGCTGACCTCCATGGCCTCCTCTTGGTCGTGAGTGACGAAGATCGTGGTGACGTGGAGTTCCCGGTGGAGGCGCACCAGCCATTCGCGCAATTCCTGGCGGATCTTGGCATCCACGGCTCCGAAGGGTTCGTCGAGCAGCAGTACGGAAGGCCGCGGCGCGAGAGCTCGGGCGATGGCCACCCGCTGGCGCTGGCCACCGGACAATTGGTGCGGCAGACGGCGTCCGAGGCCATCGAGTCCGAAGAGCTTCAGGAGTTCTTCAACGCGCGCTTGGATTTCCGTCGGAGGGGTCTTCCGGATCTTGAGACCGAAGGCGACGTTGTCGAACACGCTCATCGTCTTGAAGAGCGCGTAGCTCTGGAAAACGAAGCCGATGTTGCGCTTCTGGACGGGCACGTCGTTGACGCGTTCACCGCGGACGAGCAGGTCTCCGGAGGTGGGAACCTCCAGCCCGGCGA
>CANHYD010000008.1 GCA_947464705.1 Verrucomicrobiota bacterium
CCTGCCGAGTTTCATCGTACCGTTGCGCTCCATCAACATTCTCGGCATCGGTGGACTCCGCGAACTGCTGGATGGCAATGCGGAAGAGTCCTTTGTCCCGAAGCCTGCCACCCCATGGGCTCCGCCTGAAATGGAGAGCCTTGAAGCACTCGTGGCTGACATCGAGCGCCAGGGCTTTGGCGTCGTTATGACGATGGGCAAGGGCGGCGTCGGCAAGACCACCGTGGCTGCCGCCATTGCGGTGATGCTGGCGCGGCGTGGCCATGCCGTGCATTTGAGCACGACCGATCCGGCCGCACATGTGGCACAGACTTTGGCAGGCCAAGTGAGTGGACTGACGCTCAGCAAGATTGACCCCAAGACGGAGACAGAGGCGTATCAGGCGGAGGTCATGAACGCCCAAGGCACGCAGATGGACGCGGCCGGACGCGCGTTGCTCGAAGAAGATTTGCGCTCGCCCTGTACGGAGGAAATCGCGGTGTTTCGCGCCTTCGCCCGCGAGGTTGGAAACGGCACGAACCGTTTCGTTGTGCTCGATACCGCGCCCACGGGTCACACGCTCCTCCTTCTGGACGCGAGCGAGGCCTACAACCGCGAGTTGCAACGTCAGTCCCGCAGCACGCAACCGGAGGCCGTCATGCGCCTGCTGGAGCGATTGCGCGATCCGGCTTTCACCCGAATTCTTCTGATCACGCTTCCCGAGGCGACGCCCGTGCATGAAGCGGCGGCGTTGCAGGAAGATTTGCGACGCGCGCACATCGAACCGTTCGCGTGGGTCATCAATCAGAGTCTGCTCCAAAGTGGTTCGTGCGACCCACTGCTGATACGTCGCGAGGAAGCCGAGCACCGTTATCTGCGCGAAGTGGTGGAGAAACACGCGACCCGAACCGCCTGGCTTCCCTGGCAGGCGCAGGAGCCAACCGGTCCCGAGGCACTGGCCCGCTTGGCGGCCTCCAGCCTCCATTCGCTCAGCGCATCAGCACTGCCACTGCCCAGTTGAAACACCTCGACTGGTTCGAGCATCCGCGGGTGCTGGGCTTCCGGCCGGTGCCCCTCCTCATGCTGTTCGCGACATGGTGATTCATCTTCGTCTTTCAGACGGAGAACAGGCTAAAGAGTGGGTCAGCGGTGATCCGCGCGAGGACAGCGACGCGCCGTGCTACTGCGTCTGCGAAATCAGAACGCACCCTCCATTTGCTGGCGAGCCCGCGGTCGAACGTGTCGAGACCGTGTTTTCCATTGGGGCAGCGGCCGAACTCGCCATCGCCTCACAGGAAGCTCCCTTCTCGTAGGAAGAGAAGCGAGGCGAGGCGCAATCTCGTTGAATTGTTTCAGCCAAGATCAATCAGCGGTAAACCGTGACCGCCAGTGCTGAGATCAGAGCTCCCCAGACGACACCAGAAATACCCAACAGACGCACACGCCCCTCGGATTGCGCGCACCAAGCCAGCCAATCCCTCACTCGCCACGGGGAAACGGCCACCCAGATGGCCAGACTCACCCAACCGTACATCCAGAGCGTCACCAGATACCTCCAGGGACTCGGGTGCCACCGTTGGGCATCCAAGGCCAGATCCGCAACAAGACACATCACGATGGCCAATCCCCGCACGGCCAGGTAGTCCCGAACAACAAAACAACTGGCCACTCCGATGGCGATGACTCCCCCCAGCAAGAACGGCCGGAACGCGGCGAAGTCCGATATCTCCGAGTTCTGCAAGTTCTGCTCAAACCACACACTTCCCAAGAGCATCAAAACTACCCCCACGGCCGTATTGCGATGGAACCCCCGCATCCAGGCGGCACAGGAGGCCGGCCGGAACACGGGCCAGAGGTGTCCCAGAAAACAACCCAGGCCCAGCACCAGGGAGACTTGCGACAAGGTCAGCGATAGCTTCATCGACGAATGGGATCAGAGGATCAGGCAAAGCCCGGGCAAGGCGAGGGTAAAGAATCAGGCGGCACACAGGTTCGGCGGAACCGGAGTCCCAACGCACCCAGTCACCCGAGCGCTCGGTGGACTCCATCGAGGACGCTCAATCCAAGAGTGGGCGCATCTCGTCCAGAATCTGAGGAACACGGACAAAAGGGTCCTCCTTGAATTCGTACTCCAATGCGACAAACCCTTGGTAGTGGGCATCCCGCAGGATCTTGAACGTGCGGGAATAATCGGCTTTCTCCACAGCGGACTTGCCGCCCACATGGACCTTCCCCTTGAACTGAACGTTCACCGCCCACGGCGCGCACATGGCCAACTCGCGATAGGGATCGGTGGAATAGAAATTGCCCGTATCCAGATTGATTCCAACCCAGGGACTGCGGACGGCTTGAATGATTTCCACCAAGGATTCGGCACGACGGACAATGCCGCCGTGGTTTTCGACCCCCAGAAAAATACCCGCCTTGCCCGCTTCCTCACCGCATTCTTCCAAAGCAGCAATGGCGAGTTTGGCCGCCTCGGCCTCCGAGGTTCCGTGGGCACCGCCGGTGAACACGCGGATATGCGGAGCGCCCAAAATGGCGGCCTTGCGAATCCATTCCTTGACCGAGGCGATCTCGGCATTGCGCTTCTCGCCGAGAGGATGACAGAAGTCGTTGCCCACGGCGGTGCCGCTAATTGTGACTCCGCGCAAATGAGCGTGGCGACGCACGTCCCGCAGATACTCATCGGTGACCTTTTCCGGAAAATAATAACTGGTCAGCTCTGCTCCCCCGCAGGCGTGATCCGCGCAGTAGTCCAAGAACCGCTTCATGTCCATACGGGCCGGGCTGCCATCCTTGCCCGCCTTGAATTGATCGCCGAACGAATAGGCCGCCAACGACAACCGCAAGCGCGAACGCGAGGACCGCACAAACGGCTCGACGGCCTGCAACGGGCTCATCCCCAAGGCACCCAGGGATGCAGAAGCGACCAGAAACTGGCGGCGGCTCAGCGAAGTGGACATGATGGCGACGCTAGAGGATGTGCCGGGAATGCGGCAAGGCTGCTGTATTCGAGACTCGACTCTCAGCCCCGCCTCTCAGACCGCTCCCCGCGATCATCCAGAGCCCCTTCATGCAAAGCCCCCAACCGGGTGTTGTCCCGAATCGGATCCTCCGCAATATTGGGGCATGGATCCTCGGAACTTTCACGGATGGACCGGGCTCGTCCACCGACCGCAGCCCTGGCTGCTGTTTGGGTTGCTCTTGGGATTGCTCGTCACCGGGTGTTCTCCCGAGTCGCCACCACCCACAGCCGAAGAAACCGGCAAGGTGCTCCAGGAGGCGGGGGAACGGATCCAGCAGGGAGCGAAATCGGCCGCAGCCGCAGCCCGTGAAACCGCCCACGAAGCCACGCACACCGCTGAGTCGTTGGCCAAGCACGCCGCAGAAGAGACACGCCGCATCACTGAAGCCGCCGTCCACAGCGAAACGGCCCAGCGACTCAAGACAGCGAGCACCAACGCCTTCCAACAAATCCGCACCCAAGCCCAGGCCGGAGCCACGGCCGCCCGTGCGCAGGCAGAACGGACCTTCAAGGAGGCCTCGGAACTCGCGACCCAGGCCGCTGAAAAAGCCCAAGAACAGGGGCGAAAGTTGGCTGATAAAACCCGGGAAGCCCTCGGCAGTTCAGCCCCCAAACCGTGACTCCGTAGGGCTCCTTTCGTGGGGTTCCGCCCATCGCCCGTCCCTCCCATGCCCTTGCTTGAGATCCGCAATCTCCGCATCGACTTCGGTACCCACCGGGTCGTTGACGAGGTCTCCCTGTCGCTCGATGCCGGAAAAACCTATTGCCTCGTGGGTGAAAGCGGCTGCGGCAAGAGCGTCACCGCTCTGAGCATCGCCCGGTTGTTGGCCACCCCACCGGCCAGCCATCCCCGGGGCCAAATTCTCTGGGAGGGGCACGATGTGCTGACCATGAACCCGCAACAATTGCAACGGATCCGCGGAGGCCACGTGGGCTATGTTTTTCAGGAACCCGGCGCCTCCTTAAATCCGGTGATGCGGATCGGCACCCAGATCCGCGAATCCCTGGCCCATCACCGCCCCCAGTTCGCCAACGACGCGGAGGTCATCCGTCTCCTAAGACTCGTGGGCATTCCCGCCCCCGAGACGCGACTGAAGGCCTATCCCCACCAACTCTCCGGCGGCATGCAGCAGCGCGTGATGATCGCCATGGGTCTGGCTCCTCAACCGAAGTTGCTCATCGCCGACGAACCGACCACCGCCTTGGATGTCACCGTGCAGGCCCAGATCATTGAACTGCTCCGGGACCTCCAGCGCCAACTCGGCATGGCTCTTTTGCTCATCACCCACAATCTGGGTCTGGTGGGCGACATCGCCGACCGGGTCGGTGTGATGTACGCCGGGCAAATCGTGGAAGAAGGCAACGCACTCGACGTGCTCCAGCGCCCGCGTCACCCCTACACACAGGCCTTGTTGAGGTCAGTTCCGGAACTCGGGAGTGCGGGCCGCCGGCTGGAGAGCATCCCGGGAACCGTGCCCCGGCCCGGCGACTGGCCGACGGGCTGCCGCTTTGCGCCTCGCTGTCCGAAGGCTCGTTCCGAGTGTTCTGTCGGGCCTATCGATTGGAATCCCGGCGGCATCGACCATGCGGTGCGTTGCCCTCACGCCGAGGCCTGATCTCCCCATGAGCCCCACCCCACTGCTCCGCGTCGAAAATCTTCGGGTTCACTTTCCAGTGCAGCGGAGTCTCTTCTCCAAGCCGGAAGCCTGGGTGCGCGCTGTCGAGAACGTCAGCTTCACTCTGAGAACCGGCGAAACCATCGGACTCCTCGGTGAGAGCGGTTGCGGCAAGACCACTTTGGGTCGGGCTATCCTCCGACTGGGGCCCGTGACCGCAGGTTCCATTCACTTCGACGGGACCGACATCACCCATCTCGAGGGGCGAGCCCTGCGCGAGCACCGGCGCCGATTTCAGATGATCTTTCAGGATCCCTTCAGCTCCCTGAACCCGCGCTTCACCGCAGGACAAATCGTCGGAGAAGCCCTCGAGATTCATCATCTCGTGAAGGATTCGGCCGCGCGGGACCGCCGAATTAGCGAGTTACTGGAGTCGGTGGGCTTGGATCCTCGGCTGGCCGACCGATTTCCGCATGAGTTCAGCGGTGGACAGCGGCAACGCATCGGCATCGCCCGGGCCCTTGCCGTGGAACCTCAACTCATCGTGTGCGACGAACCGGTCAGCGCCTTGGATGTCAGCGTTCAAGCTCAGGTCGTCAACCTGCTGCAAGACCTCCAAAAACAACGCGGCTTGGCCTACTTGTTCATTTCGCATGACCTGGCCGTGGTCGAGCATCTCGCCCACCGGATCCTGGTGATGTACCTCGGACAAGTGATGGAAGAGGCGCCTGCTGGGGGCCTCAGCCAGCAACCACTCCACCCCTACAGCCAGGCTCTCATCTCGGCGGTTCCCACGGTCGATACCGCCTCGAAGCGGCGGCGCATCGTGCTTTCGGGCGATCCTCCCTCTCCGCTGTCGCCCCCCACGGGCTGCCCGTTTCACCCCCGCTGTCCGGTCGCGCAACCCCGATGTCGCACTGAAACTCCCATGCTGCGGGATCTGGGCGAGGGCCGGCGCGTGGCCTGCCACCTGGTCTAACCGGCCCCTCAAAACCAGCAGTTCACCCCAGACTACCCGCATTCGACCCCAAAGGTGGGGTTTGAATGAAGACTGTGCCTACAGTCGGTTGCAATGAATCGATCACCCTCCATTGCCCAATCCGCCACCGCTCTGGCTTCTGTCGCCTGGTGCCTGCAGGCCATTGTGCCCGAACAAGCCCAAGCTCAAGGCTGCGTCGCCGTCCGCGGCGGGGGCATGTGCACCATGAACCACGCGGGCCTGGGAGAGAACGCCGCCGAACACGGCCCTTGGCTGGCCTCGGTGGGCTACCGATTCTTCAAGTCGGACCGTCACTTCATCGGCGGCAATGAATCCCGGAATGCCGCCGGCCTGAATCGCTTTGAACAAGGCACCGAAGTCATCAACTACTCGCAGTTCATTGACACCAGCCTCGCCTACCAGTTCACCCCTCAGTGGTCGGCGACTTTGGTGCTGCCGTGGGTGCACCACACCCGCTCGGCCCCGTACGAGCACAGCGGTGTCCGGCGCGACACCAGCGCCATGGGCATGGGCGATATTCGAGCGGTGGCAGGCTACTGGATCTGGGATCCGAAGACCCAGCCCAAGGGCAATCTGCAAATCAGCATCGGCGGCAAGGCTCCGAGTGGCGACTATCAGGCCGACGACCTCTTCTTCCAGGACCAGGACCCCACCGCAGGCGTCAATATCCAACCCGTCCGCCGCAACGTCGACCAGTCGATCCAGCCGGGTGACGGCGGGTGGGGCGTGTCGTGGGAACTCAATGGATACCGCGAGCTGCTGCCCGGCTTCTTTGCCTACGGGCAGGCCTTCTACCTGTTCAACCCGCAAAATGTGAACGGCGTGAAGAGCCCCACCGCACGGAGCGATGCAGGCCCCCGCGTCAACGGGGTCAATGTCGACAACGGCATGTCGATCACCGACCAGTACCTCTTCCGGGCCGGTTTTTCCTACGTGGTGAGCAAAAAGCACAACCTGATGGTCTCCCTGGGCGGCCGCATGGAGGGCATCCCCGTGGAGGACCTCAATGGCAACGCGGGCGACGAGGAAGGTTTTCGTCGCCCGGGCTATTCCATCGCCATTGACCCAGGCATCAACTGGATGCCCGGCAAATGGAACGTCTCGGTGAATGTCCCTTGGCGTCTGGACGCCCAGCGCGAGCGCAGCTACTGGAACCTGCAGAAGGGCACCCGTGGCGACGCGGCCTTCGCCGACTATCTCGTGACCTTGTCTGTTTCCCGAACGTTCTGACGCGGCAACAAGTTCTCGAACTCTTCAGCCAACCCACGCGGGGGACCGTGGAGACACGGTCCCCGTTCCCGGGTCCTCAATTGACAGGGAATCACTCCGGCACCACCAGCGTCCCGGCACTTTGGATGTCCACCCGGCTGGGCACCTCCGAGTAGCTCAAGACGGTCAGGTCGCTGAAGGTGGCTTCAAAGAATCGCCGGAACGCCAATCGGATGTGCGGTCCGCACAGCACCACAGGAGCCTGACCCGAGGCCAACAACCCCTGGATCATTTTTGAAAGGGTTTCCACCAGATGGCGAGCCAAGCGGGGTTCCAAAAGCAGGGCGATCTCCGTCTGCGACTGCCTCACACCCTTGGCGATCTCCTGCTCCAGACGCGGATCCAGCGTGATGGCCTTGAGCACTCCCCGGTCGTCCTGGTACGGCTTCACAATTTGCGGCCCCAGGGCGCGCCGCGCGTGTTCGCTGAGCTCATCCGGATTCTTGGTGACCCCGGCAAAGTCACTCACCTTCTCCAGAATGCTCGCCAGGTTGCGGATGGAAATACCCTCGGCCAGAAGGTTTTGCAGGATGCGTTGGACCTGGCCCACATTGAGTTGAGCCGGGATCAATTCATTGACCACCGTCGGATGCGTGGTCTTGAGATGATCTAGCAACTGCTGCACATCCTGCCGTGAGAGGATCTCGTGGCTCTGGTGCTTCACCACTTCGGTCAAGTGGGTGATGAGCACACTCGATGCATCGACCACGGTGTACCCGGCAATCTCGGCCGTCTTGCGCTCGACTTCCGTAATCCAGGTCGCAGGCAATTGGAACACCGGCTCGGTCGTCGGGATCCCCTTGAGCGTCACCCGACTGTTGGTGGCGTTCATGGCCAGAGAATACCCCGGCATGAGGTTGCCCGTGGCCACCGGGTTTCCCTTGAGCAAGAACCGGTATTCGTTAGCCCCGATCTGAAGATTGTCGCGAAGCTTGATGGGGGGGATGAGCAGTCCCATTTCTTGGGCGAACTGCCGACGCACACCGGTGACGCGCTCCAGCAAGTCGCCCCCCTTCCGATTATCGGCCAAAGAGACCAGTCCGAATCCCAGCTCAATGAGCATGGCATCCACACCCAAGAGGTTCTCCAACTTGTCCGCGGCCGGCGCAGCGGCTCCTGCGGCTCCCGGTGCCGCGGCGGCGGCGGATTCGCCCGGTTTAGCGGTCTTGCCGTCGGCCTTGCGTGCGGCATCAGCAGCGGTCACAGGCCGGTTCTTGATGGTCTTGCCAATGAACCAGGTGAGGACCGCGAGCACTAGGAACGGGAGCATCGGCAACCCTGGGACCAGCGCCAGGAAAGCCAGCATGCCTGAGAGGATGGTCAAGGCCCGCGGATACGACGTGAGCTGACGGCCCAATTCTTCGCCGAAGTTGTTCTTCGACGCTGCCCGGGTCACCAGGAGTCCCGCCGCCATGGAGGTGACCAGGGCCGGAATTTGCGAAACCAATCCGTCACCGATGGACAGCAGCGTGTAGCGGGAGAGGGCCTCAGTGAAACTCATGCCTCGTTGGGCCATGCCGATGGCGAAACCACCCACCACATTGACCACGGTGATGATCACCGCCGCCACGGCGTCACCTCGCACAAACTTTGAGGCACCGTCCATGGCTCCGTAGAAGTCGGCCTCCTGCTCCACCTTGCGCCGGCGGGCTCGAGCCTGCTGCTCATTGATGACACCGGCACCCAACTCCGCATCGATGGCCATCTGCTTGCCCGGCATGGCGTCCAAGGTGAAACGGGCGGCCACCTCAGCGATACGTCCAGCACCCTTGGTGATGACCACGAAATTGATGATCACCAGGATGGCGAAGATGACGATGCCCACCACGTAATTGCCACCGACGACAAAGTTGCCGAAGGCCTCGATGATATGACCGGCATCGCCGGAGATGAGGATCAGCCGGGTGGTCGCCACATTGAGGGCCAACCGGAAGAGGGTCACGAAGAGCAGCAGCGATGGAAACCCGGTGAACTCCGACGGATCGTCGGTGTAGAGGATGACCAGCAAAATTAGCAGCGATGAAGCGATGCTGACCGCCAAGAGCAGATCCAGCAGAAACGGCGGCACCGGCAGAATAAGCAGCAGCACCGTGCCAAACACGCCCACCACCAACCAGAGGTCCATCTGGCTTAGCCGAACCAACCAACTGTCCTTTGTTTTCGTCATCGCGTCCGTTTCAGGACCCAGCGAAAGCAGATATCGCTCCAAGTTGTTTTTAACCCGTATTTACGGGGCTTTATTGATTTTTAGAACCCCAATCCGGCAAACACTGCCGGGTCTCTCGAACCCAAATTGCTGGGGATGAATGGGCAACCGCTGATCCGCCATTGCCACTTCCTACCGTCTCACCAACCTCCGGACAGCCTGGAGCCGGCCCATGCGCCCGCGAGGGAGGGTGACCATTAATTTGGAGACCGGATCGCGGGGGGTATCTATTGTCGGCCTTGTGACTCCGACTTTGCTGATTGTGGATGATGAGAAGTCGACCCGCGATGGGCTGCGGACGGCGCTGGAGGACAAATTCGACGTCTACGCGGCCCCGGATGCGGCGGGAGCTTGGCAGTTGCTGGAGAAGGAACCGGTGGATGTGCTGCTGACCGACCTCCGAATGGCCGGAGACGATGGGCTGGCACTGATCCGCAAAGCGAAGGCATTGCCGAAACCTCCGGTGTGCATCCTGATGACCGCCTACGGTTCGGAAGACTTGGCCGTCGAGGCCATGAAGCAAGGTGCTGACGACTACATCAGCAAGGGACGCCTCCAGATTGATGAACTGGAGTTGCGCATTCAACGGGCCCTCCGACGCCACCGACTCGAGACCGAAAACGAGCAACTCCATCAGCGACTCGACCAACGCTTCGGCATGGAGAACTTCATCGGCGAAACTCCGTCCATCCGGGAGGTATTCGAGCAAATCCAGCAAATCGGTCCCTCCACCGCCACGGTTCTCATCACCGGGGAGAGCGGCACCGGCAAGGAACTCGTCGCCAAGGCCATCCACCAACTCAGTCGTCGAGCGCGAGGGCCCTTGGTCACCGTCAACTGCGCCGCCCTGCCTGCCACCCTGCTTGAGGCCGAACTCTTCGGCCACGAAAAGGGAGCCTTCACCGGAGCCAACGAGCGCCGCATCGGACGGGTGGAACAAGCCCAGGGCGGAACCCTGTTTCTCGATGAAATCGGCGAGATTGACGCCACCACTCAGGTGAAATTGCTGCGTCTGATCGGCGAACGCACCTACGAGCGCCTGGGCTCCGGCAAAACGCAAAGCGCTGATGTGCGGTTCCTCTCGGCCACGAACAAGGATCTCAAAACGCTGGTCCGGGCCGGCACTTTCCGCGAAGACCTTTATTTCCGCATCGCGGTGGTGCCCATCCACCTGCCCCCGTTGCGCGAACGGGTCGCCGACATCCCGCTCCTGATCAGCTCCTTCCTGAAGGAATTTGCCCGTGAGAATGACAAGAAGGTCACCGCCTTCAGCACTGAGGCGATGGAGCTAATGCTGCGATACCGCTGGCCCGGAAACGTCCGCGAACTGCGCGCTTCAATCGAACACGCGGTGGTCCTGTGCCGCGGCGATCAGGTGCAACCAAAGGATCTCCCCGCATCCGTCCGTGTTCCCCTCATCGAGGCCGCGTCCCTCACACCGGTGCCTCAGGCGAGTCTGGCTCCGGGCCGCCTGTCGCTGCGCGAAGCCGAGAAGCAGTTGATCATCCACGCGCTCCAGGAATGCAACGGCAACCGAACTGAGGCAGCCCAGAAACTGGGAGTAAGCCGCAGAACGCTGCATCGCAAACTCCACGAGTTCGAGCTGCACGACCTGTAAGCCAAAGCACCCCCAGGCTGCCGCTGGACACCCTGCCCCAGCCCGGCGGCCGTCACTGGGAGCCCGAGTCGGACTGGGTCCGCGCATCGTAGAGGCCCGTGCCAGTTGCGACCGCGTTAGCGACCACGCAGGCCAACAGTGCAGGCAGGAGGAGTTCGGGCCCGAACAGCTCCCAACCCAGAACTGAGCACGCCAGCGGCGTGTGACTGGCCGCGGCGAACACCGCCACAAAACCCATCGCAGCGAATTCCGGCACAGGCCAACCGGCCAGCGTCGCCAGGGTGTGCCCCAGTGCTGCCCCCACGAAAAAAAGCGGCGTGACTTCTCCACCCTTGAATCCCCCGGCCAAGGTCACGGTGGTGAAGAGCAGCTTCCATCCCCAACTCCATGCAGTGACCCCTCCCGGCTCAAAGCAACGAACGAGCGAGGGATCCCCGGGCAATCGACCGGTGACACCGATCCCCAAGTAGGCATCGGTGCCCAAGACCTGAGTCAGTGCGAGCACCACGAAGGCCGATCCCACGGGCAGAGCCCACCGAGGAATGGCCAACCGCTCAAAGAGCCGGCCCCATCCCCGGAGGCACCCCACGAACAAGCGGGCCGCCAAGCCGAAGACCACCGCCGCCAGCGCGCACTGCCAGAGTCCTCCGGCCGGCTGCAGCGGGAGGGATTGGGCCAGCGGATAGTGGGTGTGCTGCACGCCCAGTGCCAGACACGTGGCATGCCCCAGCCACGATGCCACCAAACACGGCAACGCTCGGCGCCACTGAAACTGCCCGAGAACCGGCAATTCGATCGCATACAACGCGCCGGCCCACGGCGTCCCGAACACCGCGCCAAACCCGCCGGCGATGCCCGCCAACACGGCTACGGAAGGATCCGGAACAAGGGCACTCAAACGCCTTCCCCAGACATGGGACAAAGCCGCCCCCATTTGCACAGCCGTGCCCTCACGACCGACGGAACCACCGCACAGGTGGCTCAAGAGTGTGGCTCCAAACACCAACGGGGCCATGGTCCAGGGCACTTGGGGCGAACGCCGGTGAGCGACATCCAACAGAAGACTCACACCTCGTTCGGAGCCTCGCCCCCAAGTTGCGTAGGCGCGGACCATGAGAAGACCCGCCACCGGCAACAAAAACAACAACCACGGGTGACGCCAACGGGCCCAAGTGACCGCGTCGAGCGCGGCCAGGAAAATCGCACTGGCCAACCCGGAGCCCAACCCCGCCAACGCAGCGATCCCCAAGCCTGCAAGGAGGCGTACCGGGGACAGCATGTGCGAAGACGGCGAGGCCGGTGTCATGAAGACGCTCGGGATTGGCCCGCGGCCTTGGAATCACGAACCTCGCGATCAGCGGAGACGCAGCGCGATCTGCTTATCGAGCTCGCTGGCCAAGAGGATGTCGGCCTTGCCGTTGGACTGACGGGCCTGCACGAAGATGCGGCTGGCGTTGGGCTCCAACTCCTCGACTCGGACCCACAGGGTGCGGTTCTCGATCTTGGCCGAGAGGGTCTTGCGGACAACATCCTCGGAAGTCAGGGTGCCGTTAAACACCAGCGTGGCCTTGGCCGCTTCGAACAACTGGACAGCCGGCCGCTCATAGCGGCTCTCGATGAAATCTAGAGCGAAGGGCACACCCACCTTCACGCGACCTTCTTGGGTCCGGTAGCAACCGGTGAAGCTCGCGAGGCCGATCAACAGGGCGGAGACGGTCAGAAACTTGTTCATTGCGCCGCGATGCAATCACACCGACCCCAAGGGTCAAGCCCACGCTCCATTCATTTGCCATCCGGACTTTCCCCAGGCACTCTGAGGGGACTTGATCTTTGGGTCGGAGATAGAACTCTGAAAGAGGCCGCCAAGAAACCTTCTGGGCGGCTGTTCTCATCAGGTTTCTCAGGGTGATCGGAGTGCTTGTCGGAGTGAAAATCCAGAGCGTCCGAAAATCAAAAACCAATTCAATGATTGACGTGGTGTGATCATTTGATAAAAACCGCCCTCCTTTTCGGAAACTTTCGGATACTTGATGAAGACCTATCTGCCCAAAGTCGACGTGCAGCGCCGTGCGTGGCGTGTGATCGACGCCAACGGCGCCATCCTCGGCCGCCTCGCTGTCCAAGTTGCTGACGCCCTGCGCGGCAAGGACAAGCCTGTGTTCACCCCCCACCTCGATGCCGGTGACTTTGTGGTCGTCATCAACGCCGAGAAGGTTGTCCTGAGCGGGACAAAAGAGTCGGACAAGCTGTTCATGTCCTACTCCGGTTGGAAGGGTGGCGAAAAATATCGCTCCGTGGCCCAGGTTCGCGCCGCCCATCCCGAGCGCCTCGTGATGCACGCCGTCAAGGGAATGCTCCCGAAGAATCGCTTGGGCGATCAACTGCTGACCAAGCTCAAGGTTTACACCGGTTCCAACCACCCGCACTCCGCGCAGGAACCGCGCGACATGAAGTACGTCGGCTAATCTCCCTTTCCTCTCCACCATGTCGAACTCCAACGAATTCCTTGGCACCGGCCGCCGCAAGACTTCCGTGGCCCGGGTCCGCATCTCTGCCGGCACCGGCAAGATTCAGGTCAATGGTCGCACCTTCGAGATCTACTTCCCTCTCGAGTCCCAGCGCATGGCTGTCCAGCAGCCCTTCGTGACGACCGCGACCTCGGGCAAGTACGATGTCTCCATCAACGTGGTGGGCGGCGGTCCTGTCGGTCAGGCCGGAGCGGTCCGTCACGGCATCGCCCGGGCCCTCATCGAGGCCGACGCGGCCTTGCGTCCGTTGCTCAAGGCGGACGGCCTGCTGACGCGTGATCCTCGTATGAAGGAGCGCAAGAAGTACGGTCAGCCCGGCGCCCGCAAGCGCTTCCAGTTCAGCAAGCGCTGATCGGTTGCAGTCGCAGAGAGAACCGCTCAAGGCTTCAAATCGAGCCTTCAAAGCCTCTCTCTTGGCGCGCGGCCCGTTCCAAAAAACCCTGCCGACCTGGTTTCGGCGGGGTTTTTTATTGTCCTTCGACGGCCGGAACTTCATCGATCCCAGCGCCCTTCGGAGAGCCAATTCCGAGTCCCGCAAAATCCCTGTTCGCCCCCTGCGGATGCGTTCTGTAGAGTGCCTGTCCGGTAGCGTTGTCCATGAATTCCAATTCCAGTTCCGTTCGCGTCGCCATCGTTGGAGCCTCCGGCTATTCGGGTGAAGAACTCGTACGCCTGCTGCTGCGTCATCCTCAGGTCGAACTGGTGGCGGTCACCTCCCGACAAAGCGCGGGACAGACCATCGCTCAGGTGTTTCCCAAGTTCGCCATGAACCCCGTGGCCCGCTCGTTGAAGTTCAGCGATCCCGACACGGCCACTCTGGCTCAACAGGCAGAGATCGTCTTCCTGGCCCTGCCCCATGGCGTGGCCGCCGAATTCGCCATCCCGTTGTTGCGGAGTGGTTGCCGGGTGATCGACCTGAGCGCCGACTTCCGTCTGAAGAGCGCGGCCGTGTACAAAGAATTCTACGCGCACGACCACCCGGCACCAGAACTCCTGGCGCAGTCGGTGTATGGCCTGCCAGAAATCCACGGAGAGGCGATCCGAGACGCCCGCTTGGTGGCATCCCCCGGGTGCTATCCCACCAGCATTCTCTTGCCGACTCTCCCACTCCTGCGGGATGGATTGATCCGACCGACGGGCATCATCGCCGATTCACTGAGCGGTGTGAGCGGCGCTGGCAGGAAGGCCGATCTCGACTACCTGTTCTGTGAGTGCAACGAAAGCGTGCGGCCCTACGGAGTTCCCAAGCACCGGCACCTTTCGGAAATCGAAGAGCAACTCTCGGCCGTGGCGGGCAGCCCCGTCGTGATCCAGTTCACGCCGCACCTGATCCCCGTCAACCGCGGCATCCTGACCACCCTGTACTTGGCCCCCAGCCAGCACATCTCCAACCCGGAAGAGGTGACGGCCCTGGGCGAGCGAATCTCTGCCTCCTACGCCAAGGCCTACTCGAACGCGCCGTTCGTGCGCCTGTTGGAAGGCAAGGCCTTGCCCGACACCAAGAATGTGGTGGGCACCAACGTCGTGGAGATCGCATGGCGGCTCGACCCTCGGACCGGCCGACTCATCGTGATGAGCGCCGAAGACAACATCCTGAAGGGAGCCTCCGGTCAGGCAGTTCAAAGTCTGAACCGGATGTGCGGATTCCCGGAAACGAGCGGATTGATTTGATGTGCCTGCGCTCCCGCGCTCCCGCGACTCGGACGAGGCTCTGACCGGGAGTGTGTGTGTGTGGAAAACTTTCCGACCGGGCCTGCGGGTATTGCCCGGGAAGGCCCAGGCTTCTACGATACCCGACCTGATTCGAGACTATTGCAACCATGAGTGAGACCCCGTCTGCTGAAACGCCCATCAACCCGGGTGAGACTGCCAATGCCAACGGCCCTGCCACGGATGCATCCGGCCTGGATCCCGTGCAGGCACAACTTGCCGAAGTGCAGGAGCGGTATGTCCGCCTGTATGCGGATTTTGAGAACTTCAAGAAGCGCGCCGCCCGCGAGCGGGACGAGGTGCGCCGTGCCACCACCGAGTCCGTGCTCGGTCGATTGCTCCCTGTCCTCGACACCTTCGAAATGGCCATGCAGGCCGCGGCCTTGCCCAACACCAACCTCGAGTCTCTCAAGGCCGGCGTGTCCATGATCCAGGGGCAATTGCGCAACACGGTCGCCGATTATGGCGTCGAAGAAATCGATGCGGTGGGCAAGCCGTTCGACCCAGCGCTGCACGAGGCGCTCTCCCAGCAGGAAACCACAGAAGTCGCCGAGGGCTTGGTGATTTCCCAGAACCGCAAGGGCTACCGCATGAAGGATCGTCTCCTTCGGCCCGCTGCCGTGGTTGTCGCCCGCAAACCCGGGTCCGCCACCGCGAACACTCCGAGCCAATCCTGAACCATGGCTGCCTCGAACAAGCGCGATTATTACGAGGTGCTCGGTGTGGAACGCGACGCCACACCGGAGCAGATGAAAAAGGCCTACCGGAAACTGGCCGTCCAATACCATCCGGACAAAAATCCGGGCAACAAAGAGGCTGAAGAAAAGTTCAAGGAATTGGGCGAAGCCTATGAGGCCCTCAACGATCCCCAGAAACGCGCGGCCTACGATCAGTACGGCCATGCGGCCTTCGATCCGCGCATGCGGGCCGGGGCGGGAGGGGCTCGCGGCGGTGGCGGCGGCTTCCATGACCCGGGCGATATTTTCCGGGATGTCTTCGGCGGCGGCGGCGGGGGTGGCGGCAGCATCTTTGAGCAATTCTTCGGCGGCGGCGGCGGAGACGATGAAGGCCCCGCCCAGGGTGAGAACCTCCGGTACGACTTGGAGATCACCCTCGAAGAGGCAGTCAGCGGCACCGAGAAAGAGCTCAGCTTCTCCAAGCCGATGCGCTGCGAACCGTGCAGTGGCAGCGGCGCTGAGAAGGGCTCCAAGACGATCACCTGCCAAACCTGCGGCGGTCGCGGCCAAGTGACCCGCAATGCCGGCATCATCATGATGCGTCAGACCTGCCCTCGGTGTTCCGGAGCCGGCAAAGTCATTGAGCGCCCGTGTCGTACCTGCAGCGGCGAAGGTCGCGTCAACCAAAAGACCTCGGTGCGCATCCGCATTCCCTCGGGTGTCGATACCGGAGTCCGATTACGTTCCTCCGGCAACGGCGCTGCCGGTGTCCGTGGCGCGCCCAACGGCGATCTGCACGTCATGATTCATGTGCAGGAACACGAGATCTTCGGCCGCAACGGCCGGGACCTCACCTGCGAAGTGCCGATCCGCTTCGTTCAAGCGGCCCTCGGGGGCGAGATCGACATTCCCACCCTCACCGGCAAGGCGCGCATCGCCATTCCCTCGGGGACTCAGTCCGGGAGCACGTTCCGACTCAAGGCGCGGGGTGTGAAAGATCTGCAGGGCGGAGGCCAAGGGGACTTGCTCGTGACCGTCCGGGTGGAGATTCCCCAGCGGCTCAATGCCGCTCAGCGCACCAAGCTTGAGGAGTTCGCCGCCCTGTGCGACGAGAACGTTAATCCGCAATCCAAAGGCTTTTTCGAGAAGGCTCGCGCCTTCTTTAAATAGGCTCGAACCGGGGCGACGGACATACGTCCTGAGCCCCGGGGCAGCTTTTCTTTTTCCATGCACCGATTCTTCGCCTCCCCGGACCGGTGCTCAGCGTCGGTCTTCACACTGTGCGAATCGGAAGCGCGTCACGCGTCCCAAGTGTTGCGCCTGGAACCGGGCGACCGGGTGGAAATCCTGGATGGCCAAGGGACTCTGATCGAAGCCGAGATCCTCAGCTCAAATCGGAAATCCGTGGAGGTGCGGGTGATCCAACGCCTGGTTCAGCCCCGGCCCGTCCCGGGCGTGGTCCTGCTGCAGTCGCTACTGAAGGGCAAGGCCCTGGATACCGTTTTGGAGAAATCCGTGGAATTGGGCGTGGGGCAATTGGTCTTGCTAGACACCGAACGGTGCGTGGCACGAGTGCCGGCCTCCGAGGCGGCCCGCAAGCGAACGGTATGGACCCAAACTCTGATCGAAGCGGCCAAGCAGTCGCGCAACGCCTGGCTGCCGGAACTGCTGGGCCCCATGTCCTTGGCCGATGCGTTGGCGCAGCAGACGGCCGCCGACAAAACCTGGCTGGGAGTCGCATCCCTCGAATCCGGAGTTCCAGCTCTGGGTCGGGTGCTGCAGTCCCACTCGGGATCGACGACCTGCGGTCGCCTGGCCATCGCCATCGGACCCGAAGGTGATTTCAGTCCCGGTGAGCTGGACAAGTTCCGAGCCTGCGGCGCAGAGCCCGTCTCACTCGGCCCATTGATCCTCCGCGCAGAAACCGCAGCCATCGCGGCTGCAGCGATCCTGGGAGATCACGCCCGAAGCCGGGGCACATCGATCCCCTCACCCGCACTGGCCGACTCCTCAGCCTGACATGAACTTGCTCCTGTTCATCCTGCTTCTGGCGGCCGGAACCACAGCGCTCCGTGCGGCCACTGCCAACTCGACCCGAGTTCCCCGGGATGTCTTCGCGCTACGCCCCTTGGAATGGATCCCCTCGGTTCCGCAAGTCCGGATTATTCCGGTGGCATTTCCGGATGCCAAGCCGATGGGCTACGTCCATGCGCTGGCGACGGCTGGAGAGCGTTTGTGGATCTCAGCCCACCCCTTCGGCGACACCAACCTGCCTCCGACGGCGGGTCGTCTGTGGACCTTCCTGCCCGGAGACAACCGGATTGATCCGGCCACCGGAGTTCTGGAGGTTCATGCAGTCTCAGGCTTGCAGGCACGCGGCAAGCAGCTCTGGCTGATGATCGACGGTGGCCTAGCACGGATGGACGCCACCACCTTCGCCGTCGACCCGTTCGGCTCTGCCCAAGGCATCACCAGTCCGCAGCCTCCGGCTGTAGCCGATACTCGACGAGGCTTCTTCGCCCTGGGCGACTCCGGCGCGCTATTCCGATTGTCGCCCGATGAGCGAACCTTCTTCCGGATCGATGTATCCCCGCCCACACCGGACACCCGCGACACCTCCGCCTGGCGCTTCTTGGCTGGCTCCGGCGAGTGGCTGCTGGCGGCCACCGAACGGCGGGTGGCCGTGCGCCATGCCGATGCTCCGCGCTGGAACACGCTGCCCACCGCCCTCAAACCCCGCTCCCCCGAACTCGATCCCATCCGCATCTTTTCGGTGTGTCCGGATGCCGAAGGTGGGTTTTGGATCGGCAGCGACGCCGGATTAGGATTTCTCCACGCCGAAACCGGCACCTCTCAATTCCGTGAACGCGGCGGCACGGTCCAGGTTCCGGGTGGCCTCGGAATCCCCATCGCGGCCGGCATGCAACCCACCGTGGCCGCCGTCGAGGCCGCCCGAGAACGGGTGACCGATGGCATCCGAGAACGCATGAAACTGCGAGCACGACTGGCGCGGGCCTCCCGCGAAGCCGGCCGCCCCATCGATGCCGTCACTCCCCTGAGCCGCATCCCCAGCGGAGTCCGAGCCTTGGCCA
>CANHYD010000009.1 GCA_947464705.1 Verrucomicrobiota bacterium
GGAAAATTGATTTATGCCGCGTGAGATTGTGACCATTGAGTGTACGGAAGCGAAGAAGGAGGGTAAGCCCGTCTCCCGCTACCAGACGACCCGAAACAAGAAGCTGCAGACCGACAAGGTGGAAAAGAAGAAGTTCAATCCCTTCCTTCGCCGTCATACCCTGCATCGCGAAATCAAGTAAGCCATGCCCCGCAAGACCAAGCTCGAGGAAAAGAAGAAGCGCCGATCGACCGCAGCCCGGACCCCGCGTCCGAAGCCCAAGGTCGAGTTCACCATCGACGCTATCGACTACAAGAACGTCGCCCTGCTCAAGCAGTACGTGACCGACAACGGACGGGTTCTGCCCCGGAAGTACACCGGTTTGCCGGCTCCCTTCCAGCGCAAGCTCAGCCTGGCGATCAAGCGCGCCCGGCAAATGCTGCTGATGAAGTAACCTGTCACAACTTTTTCCAAACCCGCCGGTTCGCCGGCGGGTTTTTTGTTGCCCTCGAACATCTTGTGGATGCAAGCGATTTGCAATCTTCAGAGCCGGTTCCTATCCTGCCGACCGTGAATAGCCCCCACTCCCCACTATTGGCATGGCTGCTCGGCCTGCTGTGTGTCCTTGGCGCACCGGCCGCCGAAGTTCGGGTCTTGACCACGCTGCCAGCCATCCAATCCTGGGCAGCCAACGTGGCCGGTGACGCCGCCACCGTGGAGGGCTTGCTGCCCGCCAATGTAGGCCCCCACGATTTCCAATTCCGGCCCTCCGATCTGCGAAAACTGGCGGCTGCCGACGTGGTTCTGATGAACGGGTTAGGCGTGGACACTTGGCTCACACGGGCTGTGACCCAAGGGGCTTCCAAACCCTCCCGACGAGTGGTCACGGTGACCGATGGACTCCAGAAACAACTCATCCACCACCGAACGCCGCTGGCCATCGATCCCACGACCACCGGGTCCAAAAAACCCGCCCGAGACCACACTCACGATCACGATCACGACCACGATCACGGCGATGACGATGCCAATCCCCACATCTGGCTCGATCCGGTCTTCGCCAAACACTGCGTCTCCAATATCGTCCTGGCTCTCTGTCAGGCCGATCCAGCTCACGCCGAGGGGTACACCCGCCGTAGTGCGACCTATCTCCGGGAATTGGACCAACTCGATGAGCAGATCCGCTCTTCGCTCAAAGGTCTGAGCAACCGCAAGGTGGTCACCTTCCATGATGCCTTCCCTTATTTCTGCCGCCGGTATGATCTTCAACTGGTCGGCGTCATCGAGGAGGTTCCGAGCGTGGACCCCTCGCCGAAGTACCTCGCCCAGCTCTCTCGGGCCATTCGGCAACAGCAGGTGCGTGTGATTTTTTCCGAACCCCAGTTCCACCCCAGATTGGTTCAACGGCTGGCCAATGATCTGGCCATCGGCGTCGCAGAATTGGATGTGCTCGAGACCGGCACCGCCTCCCGGACCTTCTACATCGACGGGCTGCGCCGAAACTTGCGAACGCTGGAATCCGCTCTGCGATAAAGTCCCATGGACATCACCTTCCGATCGCCGAAACCCGTCGCCATCGAGGTTCAGGACCTGCACGTCCGCCTCGGGGGCAACCCGGTGCTTCGGGGGGTGAACCTGCGCATCGAATCCGGCCGCATGGTGGCACTCATCGGCCCCAATGGATCGGGCAAGACCACCCTGCTGCGCTGCCTCTTGGGCCTTCAGAAACCGGACTCCGGATCCGTCCAACTGCTGCAAGACGGTCCACCGGGTCCCACCCTTTTACGGCGGGTGGGCTACGTGCCCCAACGGCTCCAACTGGATCCCAGCTTCATGCTGACCGTCCGGGAATTCTTGGCCATCCGACGCCCCCTCACCGCCGGTTGGTTCTGGCGACCCTCGCGCCAAATCGATGTGCTCTTGCACGAGGCCGTCGGCGAAATGGATGTCACCCGATTGCTCGACCGCCCGGTCGCCGGACTCAGCGGCGGACAGCTCCAACGCGTCTTGATTTGCTCCAGCCTGCTCAACGAGCCTGAATTGCTGTTGCTGGACGAACCGACCGCCGGAGTGGATACCCCGGGTGAGGCCGATTTCTACGAACTGATCGCCGAGGTGCATCGCCGCCGGAAAATCACGGTGGTGCTCGTTTCCCACGACCTTTCCATGGTGTATCGCCACGCCAGCCGAGTTTATGCCCTCAACGGCGTGATTTGCTGCGAGGGCGCTCCCGAGGAAGTGATGAATGCGGATTCGCTCAGACAGGCCTACGGCATTCATTTCACCCCGTACCAGCACCATCACTCGCATTCCCACGGCAGCCATGGACATTGAACCCTTCATGCTGCGCGCGGTCCTGACCGCCCTCTTTCTGGGACCGCTCTGCGGATTCATTGGGGTCTTCGTCACCGCTCGACGCATGTCCTTCTTCAGCGATACCGTGGCCCATGCGGCGCTGGCCGGTGTGGCGCTCGGATTCTGGCTCGGTCTGCCCGACCCCACGGTTCCCATGATCCTCTTCAGCCTGATCATCGCGGGCCTGATCCTCTGGCTCAAAGAACGGACGGCGCTCCTCAACGACACCATCATGGCCCTGTTGCTGAGCGGGTCGGTGGCCCTGGGCATGGTGATCTTGAGTCTCCTCAAGGGCTATCGGGGTGAGCTCGACCGGTACCTCTTCGGTGACATCCTATCCGTGGGTTGGGGTGATGTCGCCCTAGCCTTGGTGGTGTTGATCACCGTGGGCTCGGTCCTATTCTGGAAACTCAACGCTCTGGCCCTGTTGACCGCCCATTCGGATCTGGCGCATGTGTCGGGCATCCCGGTCCGCTGGCTCAACTACGGATTCGTCGCCCTGCTCACCGTGACCGTGGCGCTGAGCATCCGACTGCTGGGGATCATCCTGGTGACCTCGCTGGTGGTGATCCCACCGGCGGCCGCTCGGAATTTGGCTCGAAGTCTACGCCAGCAAATCCTCTTGAGCCTCTTCCTCGGGCTGATCGGCGCCAGCGGCGGTGTGGTGCTTTCCTATCCACTCAACCTACCCAGTGGCCCCTGCATCACCCTGACCCTGGCTGGGTTGTTTGTCCTGTCTCTCCTCGGAGGGCGGCTGCAACGTACCCACCAGAACGCCCCATGAGCCGGCCCTGCCCTCAGCACCAGCACCCTCATCGACTCATCCAGCAACCGCTGTCCGACCTGACGGACAAGCTTCGCCAGGGTGAGTTGAAAATCACCGCCCCTCGTCAGGCGATTCTCGACGTGCTCCGCAAGCATTCGTCCCCACTGACCATCAAGGAAATCCACACTTCGTTGGGCAAGCTCGACTGCGATCTGGCGACCATCTACCGGAACATGCACACCCTGGAACGCATGGGCCTGGTGAGGCGCTACGATTTTGGCGATGGAGCCGCCCGCTTCGAATTGTCTCCCGAAGAAGGCGATGCCCACCACCATCACCTCGTGTGCACCCGCTGCGCCCGCATCGTCGAGCTCGACGACTGCTTCCTGAACGAATTCCAAGATCAATTGGCCCGCCGGCACGGGTTCACCCAGATTTCGCATCGAATGGAATTCTTCGGGATCTGCCCCAACTGCCAAGCGCCTTGAGAATGGCAACCGGGATGCCATGCTGCCGGGGTCGGATTCGCCTCCCTTTCTCTTGAGCCAGGCCCCCATGACTCGGCCCTCCATCCCCAATTCACAAACCAACCCGGCTTGGGTCTTGTGTGGGTACTTGGTCGCGGTGTTCGTCGGTGGAGCCTTGCTGGCCCCTGGGGTCTGGACATTGGCCCAGCACCTGGGTCCGAACACGTCGCTGGCCGCTCAACCCTTCCGCCGCTATGTGGACCGCTGTCTGCTCGGGGTTGCCCTGCTGGGACTCTGGCCCATGGCCCGCAGCGGACTATTCCCCGGTTGGCGATCGGTGGGCCTCATCTGGGGTCGGCCTGCGCGGCGGCACCTGTTGATCGGCCTGACCGGCGGTATGGTCTCGCTGGCTGTGGTGGCGCTCCTGTCTCTCGGGTTCGGCGTCCGCACCTGGGATTCTGGTCACTCATGGGGCTTGCTGCTCTCGCATGCGGTTCGCGCACTCGGTGCTGCCATCGCCGTTTCGTTCATCGAGGAACTCCTATTTCGAGGCATCGTTTTCGGATCGCTGCGTCGCCAATTTTCTTTCGCAGCCGCCGCCCTGAGCAGCGCGGCGCTTTATGCTCTGGTCCATTTCTTCCGCCGGCCTGAAGCCCCCGATTCCGTGGGTGCTTGGACCGGCTTGGAAATGCTCGGCCGCATGCTTTCGGGCCTGAGCCAACCCGCGCAGGTGTTCCCGGGAATCCTCACTCTCGGAGCGATCGGATGGTTGCTGGCCTGGTGCCGGGAACGAACAGGGGCGCTGTGGCTCGCGCTGGGTTTGCACGCTGGATGGATCTTCTGGTTTAAGTCCTACACCTTGTTCACGACAACCGTCGCCCGCCCAGGGACACCCTCCTGGTGGTGGGGCTCAGCCCGGCTGCACGATGGGTGGCTGACCTTTGCGGTCATTGCCATCACCACCGCGTTTTTTGTGGGTGCTCTCAGAGGCCACAGGCACCCAGTCACTCCTTCCCCACTGGGCAATGCTCCCTGAACGCTCCATCGGCGGGCCCGATCGTGGATTTGGGCTGGGCGCTTGGGCCGAGGTAGTTCTGGGATCGGTCTATCCCCCGGTTTGCGCCGTCTGCCATCAGCAGCGGGCCGATCGCCATCACGGGTATGTTTGCGACACTTGCCAAAACGGTGTCCACCGGATCACCGGGCCTTGCTGTCGGCGCTGTGGGATTCCTTTCGAGGGCAAGATCATCGGCTCACAAACCTGTACTGCATGCCGCCGGGACTCCTGGGCCTGGGATGAAGCCCGAGCCGCCGTTGTGGCCGAGGGCATCGCCTTGGAATGCATCCACCGGCTCAAGTACCAGAAGGAACCCTGGTTCGGGACCTTCCTTTCGGGGCTACTGATGGAGGCGGCTATGCCCCGATTGATGGACCATCCCTGGCAAGGCGTGGTGCCGGTGCCACTGCACCGCGTCAAACAGCGCGAACGGGAATTCAATCAGGCCGAGCGACTGGCCGCACCGCTGGCCCAGGCGCTCGGCGTGCCGCTGGAAACCCATCGGGTGCGACGCTGTGAGGCCACTCCGAGCCAGACTTCCCTGAGCCGAGAGGATCGGATCCGGAACATGAGGGCCGCCTTTGAGCCGGCACACTCCTCACGGGTTCAGGGATCGTGGATCATTGTGGACGATGTCCTCACCACCGGTGCCACCGCCGATGGGGTGGCAGCCGTCCTCAAAAATCTGGGCGCCGAACGAGTCGTCGTTTGGGCGGTCGCTCGGGCCACCCTAGAAGGGGATTTGCGGCCCGCCCCTCAGGCCTGATCTTTCGAGTTGAACACCTCGATACCACCGGTCGATTGCGGCCATGGGGAGTCATCTTCCAGGAAGGCGAACAGGTGGCTCACCCAACCCTGATCATCGAGGTGCACTGTGAACGCCGCTCGGGCGGAGCAACCTTCCAGCCGGGCGAAGGTGTGGCCTCCAAAAACCGCACCCCGAGTTCCCGGAAATGAACCGTCCGGGGCACGAAGTCGGATGAGCAACGCCGGTCCTAGCCGTTCACGTCCCAAAACTGTCACCCCGGCCAGTTGAGTCGCCAGAGCGGCATCGGGCTCGGCCAACAGCAATTGGCGCAGCACGGCTCGCTCCCACTCTTCGAGGGCGGTCGCCTCAAGGCTTTGGCTTCCCATGACCCGTCTCAGAGACGTTTGAGCTTCGAACCCGTCTTGGAATCTTCGACGGTCCAACCCAGGGCCTTGAGTTCCGAGCGCACAGTGTCCGCCAGGGCGAAGTCGCGAGCCGCTTTTGCGGCGTTGCGCTTCTCCAGCAACGCCATCGCCACCGCGGGGACTTCCTCCGCAGGACGTCCACCCAACCCCATGACTCCATCGACCCGCAGCCAGGCCTGAAGGCGTGCCGCCGCTGCGGTGGGGCTCAGCGAACCCGCAGCCAAGGCCCCATTGGTTTCCCGGACCCAGTCGAAGATCACCGCCCATGCCTTTGAGACATTCAGATCGTCATCGAGGGCCTCGGTGAACGCGGTCTCCAAACCGGAGGGCACCGTGCCGGTCTCGGCCGCTGCCGACCCGGCGCGCTCGGTCAACTGTGCGATGGTGGCATCCAACCGCGCCAACGCCGATCGAGCACCTTCGAGGCCTTCCCGGGTGAAATTGAACGTTTCGCGGTAATGGGCGCTGATGAGCAGAAACCGGATTTCTCGACCCAGGAATCCCTGGCTCAGCAAATCACGCACCGTGAAAAAATTGCCCAAAGACTTGCTCATCTTCTTGCCATCCACCAGCAGGTGAGCCGCATGGACCCAATGCTTCACGAACGGCTTTCCGGGCTGCTGCAACGCTGTGCCCTCACTCTGAGCGATCTCGTCTTCGTGATGGGGGAATGCCAGATCCTCGCCACCTAGATGGACATCGAAGCTCGGTCCAAGAAGGGCCATGCTCATGGCTGAACACTCGATGTGCCATCCCGGGCGACCTTCGCCCCAAGGGCTGTCCCAGAAGACGGCCCCATCCCCGGCCACCCGGGCCTTCCACAGCGCGAAATCGGCCAGGTCATCTTTGTCGTAGGAGTCGCCCGAAACGCGTTCGGTGCGCCGCTGCGCCTCCGGGTCCAGCGTCACCAGCTGCCCGTAGCGGCAACCGCAGGCTCGGTACTTGTTGATGCTGAAGTAAACCGAACCATCGCCCGCTCGGTAGGCGATGCCTCGCTGCTCCAATCGTTGGATGAGGTCGATGATCTGAGGAATGTAGTCGGTAGCCTTGGGCAGATGATGTGGCCGAAGGCAGGACAAGGTGGCCAGATCCGCAAGAAAGGCCTCGGTATACCGACCGGTAAACTCAGCGAGCGACAATCCCGTGGCCGCCACCTGGCGGATGATCTTGTCCTCCACATCGGTGATGTTCATCACGTGGTTGACCCGAAATCCTCGGAATTCGAGGTAGCGCCGGAGAAGATCGGCAAACACGAAGGTCCGGAAGTTTCCGATGTGACCGAAGTCGTACACCGTCGGCCCACAGCAGTAGAATCCGATGAACTCTGCGTCAGGGAACAGTGGGGTGAATTCTTCCACGCGACGGTGGAGCGAGTTGAACAAGCGCAGGGCCATGCGATGAACCAAAAGCTTACTCCTCCGACGCAAAATGGAAAGGCATCGTGCGGCTAAGGATTTCCCCCCGAAGTGGTTCGGGAGTTTTTGGATAGCCCCACCGACCATTTCTTGCCCAGAGCGCCCCTCGCTCCCGCACGATCATTAGGCGCAACGGCCCGCTCCCGCGCCCAACACCACCCAGTCAGCGGGAGCAGACCCGAGCACCCATCGGATCGTAAGCCATCCCCCACCACGCGCGCAGCGCGAACCCCCCTCTCCGCACGATCATTGGGTGCGACGGTTTGCTCCCGCGCCCCACACCTGCGCTTCGGTAGGGAATCTTGTGGGTCCAGCCTTCACGGCCTACCCTAGCCCCTCACAAATTTGCTGCCATGCCTCGAACTCCCAAGACAACCCCACCCCGCTTTGAAGGCGAGGTGGCTGCTTGGGCTGCCATCGGGGCGGGTTGGCGACAGCTTTTCGGCAGTTTCGGAAGCCTGGGCTTCAGCTTGGAATGGCACGACTTCAAGGCGGCGGAACCCATCGACTGGGCCCGCAGCTTTCATCCGGGCAGCGTCGAACTCTGCCTCAATCTCTCGGGCCAGGGTTCGGTGAGCAGTGGCAACAAGACGGCACACTTCGCCAACCAGTCGGCTGGCTTCTATCGCCAGGGCCAGACCCCGCTCTCCGCCGTCCGCACTCCGGGACAAACCCACCAGTTCATCACCGTGGAGTTCCGCCCCGATTTCCTGTGCCGAGAACTGGGAGAGAGCCGCGATTTTCTACACCCCCTGATTCAGACGTCGCTGGATACGAATGCCGCGCCGGCCATCTCGGGCGTCTCCGAACCCGAGCCCCTCACTACCCGTCAGCGGGATCTGGTGATGGCCTTGCGCCAGCCGCCGGTCCTGGCCGGAGCCCAGAGACTTTGGTACGGGGCCAAAGTCCGGGAATTGATGAGCGAGTTCTTCTTCGCCCCCCCTTCCGATTCCGAACTGTTCTGTCAGCGCCAACAGCGGGTTGCCCGTGACCGGGTGGAGACCGTGGTCGAAGCCCTCAAAAAAGATCTGACCCATCCCCCTTCGCTGGAAGCCATCGCCCGCGAGGCCGCCTGCAGCCCGTTCTACTTGAGCCGGACCTTTTCCAAGGAAATGGGACAAACCATTCCCCAGTACCTGCGGCAGTTGCGGATGGAGAAGGCGGCCACCTTGCTGCGATCGGGCTCATTCAACGTCACGGAAGCGGCGTTAGAGGTCGGCTATTCCAGCCTCAGCCATTTCAGCGCCGCCTTCCACCAGACCTTCGGCTGCTGTCCGGGGCTTTACCCCATGGCCACGCCCACCCAACGCGTTACGCCCCGTAGAAGTTGATGATCGCCGGGGACCGAACCTGCTGATAAGCTTTTCAGCACTGTGGCCTCCCAACCCACCAGCGTCCGGTTGCTTCAGGATCTCATCGCGCTGCCCAGCGTGAACCCGGCTTTTTTTAGCGATCCCGAATTGCATGGCGAACATCGAGTCGCGGAGTTCTTGGCATCGGCCGCCCGTCGACACGGCCTCGAGGTCGAATCACAACCCGTGGTCCCGGGAAGGTCCAACCTCCTGGTCCGACTGACCCCACGGGGCCAAGTCCGCCATCGCGTCCTTTTGGCGCCGCACCTCGACACGGTGGGTGAACCGGCCTACGCGCAACAGCTCAAGCCCGTGGTCCGCGATGGGCGCGTCTACGGGCGCGGCGCTTGCGACACCAAGGGGTCGGTGAGCGCCTTCTTCCAATCCCTGCTCAACGTGGCCGCTCAGGGGTCACGGCCGGCGCACACCGAGATCCTCTTTGTCGGACTGATCGACGAGGAGAACATGCAATTGGGTTCCCGACACTTTGCCAGTCAAGGACCCCGGTGCGATCTGGCCCTCGTCGGCGAACCGACCGGCTTAGAGATTGTGACGGCCCATAAAGGCGACGTCTGGCTGCGCCTGCGCACCCTCGGTCGGCCAGCCCATGGAGCCACACCCCATCGAGGCCGCAACGCCGTGACGGCCATGTCGCGGATCGTTCTGGCTCTCGAGACCGAATACGCCGCCGAATTGGCCGCCCGCCCTCCCCATCCGCGCCTGGGTCGGCCCACGATCAACGTCGGACGAATCGACGGGGGTCGCCAACCCAACATCGTGCCCGCCGAATGCATCATCGACATCGATCGACGCACCCTTCCCGGCGAGACCGAGGCGGGAGTTCGCCGCGAAATCCATGCCGTGTTGCGTCGTCAGAAACTCAAAGCGTCCTTCGACACCCTCCGCACGAGCCCCTGTGAACCGCTCGACACCAACCCGGACCTGCCACTGGTCCAGTCATTGACTCGCGCCGCCGGACGACGAACCACCCGAGGCGTTCACTACTTCACCGATGCGGCGCCCCTGGCCGCTGGAGGAATCCCCTCGGTGGTGTTCGGCCCGGGTGACATCGCCCAAGCCCACACGGAGCGGGAGTGGTTGACCATCTCCCAGCTCGAGAAATCGATCCAGATCCTGGAACGGTTCCTTCGCAGTCTGGACTGAACGCCTTCGACACCGTGTCTTCCCGAGCGATGCGCCTGGCCTTCCTCACCCACGAGCCGTATTTCCCGCCCAGCGGTGGAGGCTCCGCGGAGGCGATTTACCTGATCCGGGAATTGGTGCGCCGGGGCCATGAGGTCCATCTGTTTTGTCCTGTCTTCCCGGATTGGCAATCCATCGCCAGCACGCAGGGTATCCACATTCATCCGTTCACCGGGTGGCCGATGGGTCGGTACACGCCCTACCGCAACCTCAAGTACCTGGCCTACCCGCTGGCCTTGGCCCGACACGCCGACCGGACGCTGAAGTCCCTGCGCCGATCGGTGGCCCCGGAGTTCCGCTTCGACGCCATCCTCTCGCAGCACACGATTTCGGCTGTGGCCGCCGGCCTCCTAAGAAGCCGCTGGGAAGTGCCCATCATTCTCAACTTCCTGGACTACCTGACAGGGTTCATGGAGACCTGGCCTGCGGCGTTCACGCGAACCGGTTTGGTTCCCTGGCTCAACCGCTACGAGCGCTCGTTACCCCGGCGCTTTCAGGCCGAAGGCGTGATGACCGTATCGGCTCCCTTGGCCGAACGATTCCAAGCCACTGGTTACCCGGCCGACCGGATCCGAGTCATCCAGTATGGCTACGATGCCAGCCTCTTTCGGCCGCATCCCGAGACCGCGGCCGATCCGACAAATTCTCAGGCGCCCGTGGTGGTCATGCACGGGTCGTTCGACACGCACCACTTGGGCCCCATCGCCCGGGACGCCTTGTTGCACCTGCACGCCCGGCGGCCGGATCTGCGGTTCCGATTCCTCGGCAAGGAAACACCCGCTTTGCTGCGATTGGCCCAAGAGGTCCGAGCCGCCGCTCCGGGGATCCCGCTCGAAATGACCGGCTTCATTCCCTACCACCAGATGGCCGAAGCCCTGAGCGGTGCTTCGGTGGGAATGGTCCCCTATGAGGAGTCCCAAGGTGTCCACTGCGCCTTCGTCGCCAAAGCAGTCGAATACCTCGGCTGCGGAATTCCCTGCGTCAGCACTCCTCTGGAGAATCTTTCCCGCTACTTCGCGGACGAACCGGCCATACGGTTCTCCGGTTGGACCGGCCAATCCTTCGCCGAGACTGTGTTGGCGATCTTGGCTCTGACTGCCGGGGAGCGCCGCGCCCTGGGGCACTCGGCCGCTGCCCGGGTCGCTGCCCGACTCGACTGGAAAGTGATCGCGGCCAACGCGGCTGACTTCATTGAGCAGCAAGCAGGCCTTCCCAAAAGCAGTTGCCAAGCAGCGGGTCCGGTTTGAGCTTCAGGGCTGTCGATGAGTTCGTGTTCTTCCACGATGGCGGCCCCGATGGCCGCGATCCCGTTGCTTCCCCGGCGCCGTCTGCCCGAATGGCTGAAGGTGCAGTTGCCGACCTCGAGTGCCTTCACGGCCACGCGCACGCTGCTCGATGGCCTGGGCCTCCACACGGTGTGCGAAAGTGCCAAGTGCCCCAATCATTGGGAGTGCTGGAGCAAGGGCACGGCGACCTTCATGATCGCCGGTGATCGCTGCACCCGCGCCTGCGGATTCTGCGCGGTGTCGACGGCCAAACCGTTGGCCCTAGAACAAGACGAGCCCCAGCGGGTGGCCGAGGCCACCCGGCGCATGGGCCTCAAGCACGTGGTCATCACGGCCGTGGCTCGGGACGATCTTCAGGATGGGGGTGCCGACCACTTCCGCCGCACCATCGAAGCGGTGCGGGGTCTGAATCCTGGAATCGTGGTCGAGGTGTTGACTCCGGATTTTCTGGATCGCGACGACGCCATCGATTCGGTCCTCGTGGCTCGGCCGGACATCTTCAACCACAACCTGGAGACGATTCGACGTCTCACCCCATCGGTTCGGCACCGCGCCACCTATGATCGGTCGCTCCGTGTTCTGGCCAAGGTCAAAGACCGCCTCGGCGACCAGGTCCACACCAAGTCGGGCATGATGCTCGGGCTGGGTGAAACGCAGGAAGAAGTGCTGGAGGCCATGCGTGACCTCCGCCACGCCCACTGCGACATCCTCACACTGGGACAATACCTCCAACCCACCCTCAAGCACCTGCCCGTGGTAGACTTCATCCCACCGGCCGTTTTCGACACACTGCGGCGTGAGGGAGAAGCCATGGGATTCGCCCACGTCGCCTCGGGTCCCTTGGTTCGCAGTTCGTACCATGCCGACGAATTCTCTGCGTCCCGAACAGCATGAGTTTCTGGTCCTTCGCCTGGGTCGCCCTGCTGATGCTCCTGGTTCCTGTGAACGCCGCGGGATTGCCCTCGACCAACCGCTTTGAGCCGGAGGTCCTGAAGTTTGAAGCCCTCGACCGAAGAATCCCACCGCCGCCGCGGCCCATCTTATTTGTGGGCAGTTCCAGCATCCGATTGTGGACCAACCTGCCCACCGCCATCCAGGAGCGGCCGGTCCTCAACCGCGGCTTCGGTGGTTCCCGATTCAAGGACCTGCTCCGTTTTTTCAATCGGCTCGTCCTCCCCTATGGCCCCTCGGTGCTCGTCGTGTATGAAGGCGACAACGACCTGGCCGACGGACAAACACCCGCGGAGATCGCCCAAGATCTGGCCGTCTTCTTGGAGCGTGCCGAGACAGAACTCCGGGGAACTTCGGTCGTCTTGCTCACCGTGAAACCGAGCCCAGCACGGCGGCATCTGCTCGAAGCCCAATCGGAGTTCAACCAGCGACTCAAGATCTTGGCGGCGTCCGGTCGGCGGGTACGCGTCGTGGACGTGACCTCGCCGTTGCTCGACTCCCGAGGCGAGCCAGATCCTCGTTTCTTCGCCGCCGACCGACTCCACCTCAACGCCGACGGCTATGAGGCATGGCGACAGCCGGTTCTGGATGCCATCGAACTCAGCCTGAAGCGCTGAGCGGAACCCGGAAGGGTGAGGCCGCCGCAGCGGCCGCCAAACCGCCATCGAGAAACGCCTGGTATTCGGGCGACTCCAACCGATGGGTCTCCGGCTGGGTCCGGAGCAAGTGGCGCAGTTCATCCCGGTTGCGCGACCAGCGATACCCATTGAAGAACTCCATGGGCTCGAACTGCGTCTTGTAGAGCGCCTTCTCCGCATAGCAGGTGCCCAAGTGCAGGTGACCCAAGCCGCTTTCCTGGGCCCACACCACCGCTTGAGTCATCATGGCCATCCCGAGATGACTGCCCACATCGGCCAAGTCGTAGAAGGCATAGTAATAATAGGCCATGCGCGGGGGTTCGAAGTAGAGCAGCGCGACTCCGCGTTCGGGTCCATCGCCGCGACCCTCCCGGAAGACCAGCACGTGGGAAATCACCCGACCGGCCAGGAGTCGATCCAATCGAGCCGCGGGCATGACACCGGAACCGAAACGACTCTCGGCAAAGGCCAACCAGGCCGCCCGACGCTCGGGGGTCAGTTCAAAGCGATCCCAGGGCACCAATTCACACTGCAAATTCCCGGCTTTGCGCAGGACGCGCCGGTTTTCAGAAGAGGCCCGCCACTCTGCGAGCGGCACCCGCAATTGGCGGCCCAGATAGAAACGGGAGAGATCCGGAGCCGATGGGAGAAATCCGGCGGCAAACAAATCGGCCGGGGTTTCTGTCGGTTCCGGAAACGCCCAGACCGCATACGGATAGACGTAGCGGCTGGGATCAGCGAGTGCCTCGGAAAATACCAGCTTCATGGGGAATTCAGGGAGCCCTACTCAGACCAACATGCCCAGACCTCTTCGCGCAGGCGCTCGGGGTCCGGCTCTGCCGACCCGACACCGCTCTCGTGACCGCTGATGCACAACTGGGCCGGATCGGTCCTGGGAAGAGCATGGGTATGGCGGCCGCTCCGGGCTGGCTGAAACCATCCATCAGCCCATCGTCGATCTCGACCATCGAATAACCCGCAGTCGGTCTGAGGAGATCATGAAGCCAAGCCCCCTGAGTGTTGAAGGCGATTCGATCGATGGGGCAGACCTCTTGAAGCGCCTCGGCCCGCGAGGTCTTTCCATCACCGGCCGGCGAGCCGTTGTCGGCCGTATCGACCCCAACACTCCGGACCGTTTCGACACGGAGACTGTCGATGAGCAACCCACTTTGTCCCGTCACCTCAGCCACACTCCGGAAGGGGTCCCTGTGACCCACCGGCACATCCTAGTGGGCCAAAGTGTTCGACGCGAAGGAGTCCCGGAACAGGGACTGGTCCATCAACGACGTGGACAACCCAGTGATGGCAACCACCGCGGAGTCGTTAGGTCTTGGCGTTTTCGAAGTCGTGGTGGATGGGCCGTTCAGACACCGCGGCCGGTCCCTCTCGGGTATCACGCCGCACCTCCATGGCGTCGCGGGTTTGATTCCGACGGCCGTTCAGAAAAAGCTTCACCCTGGAAGCTCTGGGCTTTTCGATCCACGGCCGGTTCCATGCTCGACTCAACCTTCTCCCGATTGGGATTCTGCGGCCTTTGTCTGGTCATGGCCGGGTTCTCGGCCATGGCAGCCGAGGGTCCCTGGCGTCTTGGGTCCGCCCTCGATCTTCCCGAGTGGGCCGATGTCGGCCTGGAACATCGGCTTCGCTACGAATCTCTCGGCAACAACTTCCGGACAGGGCGTCCGGGAAGCGACCAGGCGCTGGCCCTTCGAACCAGTCTGCTGGGACAAATCAAAACCGAGCCCGTGGGACTGTTGGCTGAAGTCCTGGATTCTCGGCAGTATCTCTCCGATTCGGGCAGCGCCATCGACACAACCCAGGTAGATGCTCTGGATCTGCTTCAGGCTCATGTCGCCTGGAATGCCGGACCCCTCTTCAACGGTGGCAAGCACCAGTTCCACATCGGTCGCGAAACCCTCGATTTGGGAAATCGACGCCTGGTGGCTCGCAACGCCTATCGCAACACCATCAATTCGTTCACCGGTGTGGATTGGCTCTGGACCGGAGATTCCGACGCCTCGATCCGGAGCTTCGCCTTCCTGCCGGTCCGACGTCTTCCAGAAGACGCTCCGTCCTTGCTCGACAACCAGATCACCGCCAATACCCAGAGTTTCGGGCAACAGTTCTACGGCGTCTACGCCACCTCACCCCGACTCGGATTGGATGCCCGGGTGGAAGCCTACTGGCTGGGGCTTTTCGAAGAGGCCGATCCCTCACGTCGCCACCGGCGATTGCACACGACCGGGAGTCGTTTCTTTCGTAATTCCAAGCCCGGTCAGTGGGATTTCGAGGCCGAAGCGTCCTTGCAACGAGGCTCTTCGCGGCTGGGAACTGGCGTGTCCCCGGATCTTGACCATACCGCCTGGTTGCTCCAAAGCGGCGTGGGATATACGTGGGCAGCTCGCGGGACACCCCGACTGGGTGTTCGCGTCGATCAAGCCAGCGGCGACCGCGACCCGAATGATGGCCAGAACCAGCGTTTCGATACCCTCTTTGGAGCGCGCCGCTTCGAGTTCGGTCCCACCGGCCTCTACGGTGCTATCGCCCGAGCCAACCTGCGGTCTCCGGAAGTACGGGCTTCCATCCGCCCCACCAAAACGGTGGAAACCACCCTGTCCCATCGCTGGATCTGGTTGGAGAGCCCTTTCGACGCCTTCACCGCGGCCGGGGTCCGGGATTCTTCCGGACTGTCAGGCTCCTATGTCGGGCAACAACTGGAGGCTCGGATCCGCTGGGATGTTATTCCGGGCAACTGTCGCCTCGATACCGGGATGACCACACTCTTCAAGGGCTCCTTCCTCCAGAATGCCCCGAACGCCAATGCCCATGGAGATACCCTCTATGCTTGGGTGGAGTGGACCCTCACCTTTTGAGACCCGGTTTCGGTTTCCATCCTCATCCCCCACTGGCTAGCGTGTCGGCTTCATGAGCAAGCCTGCCTGCCCAATGTGTGAGATGACCGATGTGATGGATCACCCGGAAAAATGGGAGTGTCTCACCTGCGGCCATGAATGGGAACGCGCGACGGAGGCCGAAGCCCCGGACGCCCCCCGAGTGGTCAAGGATGCCCATGGCACCGTGCTGAACGACGGCGACTGTGTGATCCTGATCAAGGATCTTCCGTTGCGCGGTTCCTCCGGAGTTCTTAAAGGCGGGTCGAAATCCAAACCCATCCGCCTCGTCGATGAAGATCACGAGATCTCCTGCAAGATCGACGGGGTCGCTCTCGGTTTGAAGGCCTGCTTCGTGCGCAAGGCCTGAATCTCCCCCAGTGGTATCGCTCCGGCGAGAGCCGGAGCGACAAATCCCACTAAAAATCGTTGCGCCTCAGGCCTTTGAGTAAACTTGGGCTCCCTGTTCGACGAACTCTCGGGACTTTTCCTCAAGGCCCTTTTTGAGGGCTTCCTCCGCGGCAACCCCTTGTTCGGCCGCATACTTACGGACGTCCTCGGTGATTTTCATCGAGCAGAAATGCGGCCCGCACATGGAGCAGAAGTGGGCGGTCTTGGCCCCTTCCTGCGGTAGGGTCTCATCATGGAATTCGCGGGCTGTGACCGGATCCAGACCGAGGTTGAACTGATCCTGCCAGCGGAATTCGAACCGAGCCTTGCTCAGAGCGTTGTCGCGGTTTTGGGCTCCCGGATGCCCCTTGGCCAAGTCGGCGGCATGAGCGGCGATCTTGTACGCAATCACCCCATCCTTCACGTCCTTCTTGTTGGGCAGACCCAAGTGCTCTTTGGGGGTGACGTAGCACAGCATGGCGCAACCATACCAACCGATCATCGCCGCTCCGATGCCGCTGGTGATGTGATCGTAACCCGGAGCGATGTCGGTCGTCAGGGGTCCGAGGGTGTAGAAGGGAGCTTCTTGGCACCACTCCAACTGCTTGGCCATGTTCTCCTCGATCATGTGCATGGGAACGTGGCCCGGGCCTTCGTTCATCACTTGCACTCCATGGTTCCAGGCTCTCTGGGTGAGTTCTCCCTGCACCTGCAGTTCTCCGAATTGAGCCTCGTCGTTGGCGTCAGCAATGGAGCCCGGCCGCAGGCCGTCGCCGATGCTGAAGCTGACATCATAGGCGGCCATGATCTCGCAGATTTCGTCCCAGTGAGTGTAGAGGAAATTCTCGCGATGGTGAGCCAAGCACCACTTCGCCAAAATGCTGCCGCCGCGGCTGACGATGCCGGTCATGCGCCGGGCCGTCATCGGGATGAACCGCAGGAGCACTCCGGCATGGACCGTGAAATAATCGACGCCCTGTTCGGCCTGCTCGATGAGGGTGTCCCGATAGACTTCCCAAGTCAGATCCTCGGCCTTGCCGCCCACTTTTTCCAACGCCTGGTAGATGGGAACCGTCCCAATAGGCACCGGAGAGTTGCGCAAGATCCACTCGCGGGTGGCGTGGATGTTTTTGCCCGTGGACAAATCCATCACAGTGTCGGCCCCCCACTTGGTGGCCCACCGCATCTTCTCGACCTCTTCCTCGATACTGGAAGCCACCGCGCTGTTGCCGATGTTGGCATTAATCTTCACCAAGAAATTCCGGCCGATGATCATCGGCTCATTTTCCGGGTGATTGATGTTCGACGGGATAATGGCCCGGCCGGCGGCGACTTCACTGCGGACGAATTCAGCGGTGATTTCCGCCGGAATCCGTTGGGGGAATCGACGGAAGATGGACGGCGAGTAGGCACTGCCGGGCAACTGGCTGGAGCCCGCATGCTGCTTGGACAAGTCGTTGCGGACCCGGTCTCCTGACAAATCGGCCAACTGGGCCCGACCCATGTTTTCGCGAATGGCGATGAACTCCATTTCCGGCGTGATGACACCGGCTCGGGCATAGGCCAATTGGGTGACTCCTTGACCCGGCTTCGCCCGGAGGGTGCGGCGACGGCTGGCCGTCAGGCCGGGGAATTCCACCAAACGGTTCTTCTCGGCCTTGCTGGCGTACTCGGCGTGCTTACCAGAAAGGTAGCCATTGTCCTGGGGCTTCACTTCGCGCCCATCGTATTCTTCCACATCTCCGCGGGCTCGGATCCAAGCTGCCCTCAGCGGTGGCAATCCTTCTTCGGGGGTCCCTTTGAACTCCGGGTCTCCCCAGGGGCCGGAGCAGTCATACACCCGGACTGGCGGATTCACCTCTTGGGCTCCGCTCACCAAGTGCGTGGGGCTCTGGGTGATCTCCCGGAACGGCACTCGGATGGCGGGATGCACAGTGCCGGCCTCATAGACGCGGTTGGAGTTGGGCAACTGCTCCCGGCTATGCGGTTCAAAGGAAGTCTTGGGATCGGCAATCATGGTGGAATGTCTCTCGGGCTTGAAATGGTCGGACGGACAGTTCCCGGTGATTCCGTGAGGAATGTTCCGAATGGAACCTCCCGGCAGACATGGGTGGCGAAGGGTTATCCCTTCGCCGGCATGATCCGGATCAGGTTCCACGGGTCGGGTACTGCGGCACCCCTCTCAGCCGTCACCTCAACGGCTCCCCGAACGACGTCCAGTATGGACTTGGACCGTGTCCTCGCCAGAAGGAAAGTGCCATCCCCGGAAGCTTTGGGCCCGTGCCTCCCGAGTAACCCGCCCATTGGGGCCCAACCGAGGCCCTGGATCGGCGGCTGGCTCTTCCGATCAAGTTGCCGGTATGAACCGCTGGGCCAAAAGAGAGATCACAAAGAGAGCGGCATAAACCCCCATCCCGCGGGGATCCGGTGCCACGGCCAGCTGATCCACCAGACAAATCCCGGCCAACAGACCGGAGACAGTGCGGCCAAAGTGGGGTTGGGCTCGAGCCACGGTATGACTCAGACTCCACACGGTCCAAGACAGCGCCAAAAC
>CANHYD010000010.1 GCA_947464705.1 Verrucomicrobiota bacterium
CCCGCGATGCCCGGAACCCTCCGGCGGATCCTCGTGGGAGTCGGTCTCGGGGGAATCCTCGGGGCGGCGGCTCTGGGCTACCAGGAATTCGTCGCTGGGTGGCCGGCTCTTTTCGGAGAGCGCGAGGACGCAGAGCGACTGCTCACGGCAAATGGCGTCCACCGAGGCTGGTTGCTGGCGACCGTGGTGATCCTCGCTCCATGGACCGAGGAATTCCTCTTCCGCGGGATGTTCTTCCGGGCCCTCGACCGAGCCTGGGGACCCACCCGGGCCTTGTGGGCGAGTGCGGCCTTCTTCGCGGTGTACCATCCGCCGGTGGCGTGGCTTCCCGTATTCTGCATGGGATTGGCCTCTGCCTGGCTGTTCCGGCGATCGGGTCGCCTGGTTCCGTGCGCTCTGCTCCACATGACCTACAACGCCGTCGTGACGTCCCCGTGGTGGCTTCACGGGGTAGCGTCCGGTGCGCCCAGCCCCTGACGGTCAGGCCAAGATGCGCCGGATGACCTCCGGTTCCACCACGCCGGTGAGCTTCTGGTCGAGGCCGCCGTAAAAATAAGTGAGTCGCTGGGGATCCAGGCCCATGAGGTGCAAGAGGGTGGCATGCAGGTCACGGATGTGATGGCGATCCACAGCGGCCTCGTGGCCCAGTTCATCGGTCTCGCCATAGCTGGTGCCGCCCCGGACACCGCCGCCCGCCAACCAGTAGGTGAAGCCCTTGGGATTGTGGTCGCGCCCGCCGTTGCCGCCTTGCGAGACGGCCTGCCGGCCAAACTCGCCGCCCCAGACGATGAGCGTCGAATCGAGCAGTCCCCGCTGTTCGAGATCGGCCAGGAGCGCGGCGATGGGGCGGTCGATCTCCGGCCCGTGGATACGGAGATTCTCTTCCACCCCGTTGTGGGCATCCCAGTTCTGTTGCTGGTGACCGCCTCCGTGATAAATCTGGATGAAGCGTACACCCCGCTCGACCAAGCGCCGGGCGATGAGGCATTGGCGACCGAAGGGCGCAGGCCCCAGGGCCAGCGGGTGGTCGTCGGGGCGCGATTGGTTGACGCCATAGCTCTCCAGCGTGGCCGCAGATTCTTGCGACAGGTCGAGGGCATCCGGGGCGCTGCGCTGCAGTTGGAAGGCCAGCTCGTAGCTGGCGATACGGGCCTGCAATTCGCTGAAACCGGGACGCGAGGCCAAGTGCCCAGCATTGAGTGCGTTAAGGGTGGAGATGGTGTCGCGCTGGACCTGAGGCGGCGAACCGTCGGCCGGGTCGAGGTTCAGGATGGGATTGCCCGCAGCCCGGAACACCGTTCCCTGGTAGGCCGCCGGCATGAATCCGCTGGACCAATTGGCCGCGCCACTAATGGGTCCGCCCCGCGGATCGAGCATGACCACATAGCCCGGGAGATTCGCGTTGGCCGAACCCAAACCATAGGACATCCAGGAACCCATCGACGGCCACCCTTGCAAGACACGCCCGCTGTTCATCTGGATCATCGCTGAACCATGGGCGAAGGAATCGGCATACAGCGACTTGATCACGGCCAACTTGTCCATGTGCGCTGAGAGATGCGGCAACACATCGCTGCACCACAGGCCGGATTTTCCGCACTGACGGAAAGTCCGCTTGGAGCCGAGCAAGGTTCCGGGCTTCACGTCGCGACGGCGCTGTTCCAGCGAGGCGGTTTGCCCATGTCGACGATTCAACTCCGGCTTGTAGTCGAAGAGGTCCATCTGGGAAGGCCCGCCATACATGAACAGGAAAATGCAGGCCTTAGCCTTGGCCGGCTGGTGCGGCGGCTTCACCCGCATCGGGTCCGACGAAATGCCGGCGGCGACATCGGGCCGGGCAAAAAAACCATCGGCCTCCAACATTCCGGAGAGAGCCAAACTGGTGAAGCCTGCGCCGAACTGGGCCAGGAAATCACGCCGGGATCCGGCGCACAGGGGAGAACCTGCGCGGGAGGCGCTAGAAGACGCGGAGGATTCAGTCGACATAGGCCACTTCGTTGAGGTTGAGCATGAGCAGACAAGCGCTCTCAAAAGCCCGGTGACGGGCCCAATCGGGCGGGAGTTCAGGCCAGAGAGGCCGGGTTACCCCACCCATAGGCGTCCAAGCGAATCGATCAAGGCTGACACCCGACCCCCAGGCGCGGACGCCCAAGCGCCCGGAAGCCGACCCTCCCGATCGAACGGTGGCCTGCAACGTCGGCGCGGGTTCGTCGTCCAAGAAAACCGCCAACCGATCCCCTTCGAGGCGGATGCGGACGGGCAACCGGTCACCCCGCAAGAAAACACCGCTGCATGAAGCAATAGGGACTGCCGCGGAGGCGGTTAGTTGACGCACGAGCAGGCGACCCTCCCGGGGCTCGAAAACCACTTCCAACCCGGACTCGGCGGCCTCGCCGGGTGAGACCGAGCAACGCATCAGAAGGCTCACCTGCGAGCAACCCACCTGAGGCACAAGGTCCACCGCCAATTCGCCATCGCTCACCATGGCTCCACGCCAAAGCGCAAAGGGGCCTCGCCCAGGCTCTAGGGCCCGATTGCCCTCGTACTCCCGGGGCCAGTGTCCCTTGTGGGATTCCCATTCGGGGCCGGGCGGCACCAAAAATCGCTCGGCCGGGAGCGCCGTGAAATACGGCACGGACAACGTGTCGGGCACATCGGGCCGAAAAGACAACCGGTGGCGCAATCCTTCCCACACCGTTGCCTGACGAGCGAGAAACTCGGACATCCGAGCTACTTCTTCAGGCAGGGGCGTTCGGCCGGTGACTCGAGTCCAGGCCTGTTGCAAAAGGAGCCCGTCGCTCGCGCCGGATCCGGCGGCCATCCGCACCCGCTGAGCCAGCGCGCCGGCCTGCTCCTGAACGAAGGCGTCATTCAAAAGCATCAGGGCCTGCGGGGCCACGGTGGTGATAGGTCGTTCGGACAGCGGCGAGGTGGCGTTGCTGTAATCGAAGGCTTCGAACATCGGCACCATGGAGGTACGGCGGATGTAAGCGTAGACACTGCGTCGGGCCCGCTCGCCCGGCCCGGACACCTGCCAGTCGGTGCCCGGCCGTGAGCCGCCCGCCAACACCTCGCCGCTGAGGGCCGGAAAAAAACCTCGCCCGCCCGTCTCTAGGTTCAACGAGCCAGAAACCGACAGCAGCGTGTCCCGCAGGACCTCGGCATCGAGGCGACGCAAATTCTGGCGCCAGAGCAGTTCATTGGCCGGATCGGCCTCGAGCGCCGCCGAATTGGGGATCCGCGACGATTGCATCCAGGTGGCCGACGTCAGGATGAGGCGGTGGAGCGCCTTGAGGGACCATCCCTGACGGATGAACTCGCCCGCCAGCCAATCCAGCAGCTCCGGGTGGGTCGGGAGACTTCCCACGCGCCCGAAGTCCGTCGTGGTTCGAACCAATCCCCGCCCAAAGTGGTGATGCCAGATCCGGTTCACCAGAACCCGGGCCGTCAACGGATTGGCGGAACTGGCGATCCAGTCGGCCAAAGCCTGACGACGGTGGGCCGTGGGCGTTCCGACCTTTCCGGCCGGAGCATCCCCGCCACCGGCCGCCCTCAGGAATCCGGGCGCCACCTCCGCTCCCGGAGACCGGGGGTTACCGCGGGCCAGCAGCTGCACCGGCGGCGTCGGTCCGGCTTGTTCCCGGGCCGCCAAAGCCCACTCGAAGGGGGGAACCTCGTTTTTCAGCGCCTCGAGGCGTCGGCTGAGATCCTTGCGGAGCGCCTCATCAGTCGTCGCCGCTCGTTGGGTCTCCAAGTCACGGCGACGACGTTCCTGGGCGGCCTTCCAGTCAGCGATCTGAGCAGGGGCAGCCAACGGGGCGAACACCGGCGATTCCAGACCAGGGGCTCCGCCCACTCCGACATGCAGCGGCCGAAAGAGAGCCAGCATCGCGTAATAATCGCGCTGCGGGATGGGGTCGAACTTGTGGTCATGGCATCGGGCGCAGGCGACGGTCATCCCGAGGAAGGCAGCTCCAGTGGTGCCGACAATGTCATCCAGCTCGTCGAACTCAGCCTGGAGCTTGTCGTCCGGCTCGTCGTCATGGACCCCCAGACGCAGGAATCCGGTAGCCACCACCGCGTCTTTCCAGGCATCCCCGGCCCCACCGTTCGCATCAACCAGCGTCGGCGCCCATTCGTCGCCGGCGATTTGTTCTCGGATGAATCGGTCGTAAGGCTTGTCCTGATTGAAGGCCCGGATGACGTAATCGCGGTAACGCCAAGCCTCTCGTTTTTCACCATCCCGCTCATAGCCATTGCTCTGAGCAAATCGAACGACGTCCAACCAGTGGCGCCCCCACCGCTCTCCATAACGAGGACTGGCCAGCAGGGCATCGACCCGTCGAGCCCAAGCCTCCGGAGAAGGGTCGCGCTCAAAGGCGGTCGTCTCCTCCGTCGTGGGAGGCAACCCAACCAGGTCGATGTGGAGGCGGCGCAGCAGTTCGCGAGGGCTGGCCTGAGGGCTCCAATTCAGCGACTTGGCCGAGAGACTTCTGCGAACAAATGCATCGATCGGATGCGGATGCTCAGCCCCGAGGAGCTTCGGACTGTCCGCCTGAGGAACCGTCGGCGACACCAAAGGCCGGAAGGCCCACCAGACCTCGGCCCCGCCACCCGGAACTTCAGCCACCGACTCCCGGAAACTGCCCGCGAGACAAGCCATGATCACCCACTGCTGAGCGTACCGCAGCCATAGAGCCAACCCGCCATCGCCCCGATGACAACGCAGTCCGACCGCTTTCAAGGCGGCTCCTCCGGACTGGGGAACTGGGGACGGCATGTGTGGACGTTCTGGTCGAGTCCTCAGTGAGTCAAGAATCCGGAGTCCTGTTCGCTCACTCACGATCTGCTGCCATCACCGCCTTTCAGAGGACTCCTAAAGAAAATCCCCCATGGACCCGGGGATTCCCTGAGCTCTCTTAGCCCGAACGATTGGAGTTGGATCGGTCGTGCTGGCTGCATCTTCTTCCGCAAGCGCTTCGTTGTTCGCTCGTTCCGGGCCTCCAATCGGCCCGCGGTTCGCTCTTGCCTCGTCTTGCGAAAGAATCCGCTAGGCCATCACTTCCCTCCCAATTGAATCGTTCCGGCTTAGCGGAACAAATCGGGACGTTGCCCCCAATCTCCATCCGATTCCGGCATCCCGTCCGTGAGTTTGCCGAGGACTCCTCCTTGGAACCAACCAGCGACTGATCAGCAACTGACATGAAGACATCCGCCCTCCCCCACTCGATCGTCCCAATTCCTGTGCCCATGGTCCGCTGGATCGCCCTGATCTGGAGCTGGTGCCTGATTGGCCTGCTCACGACCCACGCCCAGCCGTGGACCCGGGAGAGCCTGACCCTCTGGCTGAAGGCCGATGCCGGAGTCACTCTGGATGCGAAGAGCGGGGTCGTTCAATGGGCCGATCAGTCGTCCCGAAGCAATCATTTGGAGCAGCCCAATGCCGATAGACGCCCCCTCGTCCTGACCAACGGCCTCAATGGGTTGCCAATCCTACAATTCCGCGAGGATTGGCTATCCCGCGCTGGAGTCCTGGGCTCCCACCTCTTCAGCAGCAATGCGGCCACGGTCTTTGTCGTCCAACGCCAACTGGGCAGCGATGCGAGGACCACCACGTTGGCTTGGCGAGGCGCCAATGAACAACGCCTCTACCTGCACGCCACCTACGACGACCTCCTGAGTTTCCAAGTCGGCAACCCCTCCAGCGGGGGCAGTGTCGCCACCCAACAGCCCCCAGGATGGGAGGACTCTTGGCATGTCCTGGCCTGTCAACGCGATGGAACCAACGGACTCATCCGCGTGGACGGTGTCACCGTGACACCACCGTCGGTTTTCACCACCGTGGCGACCGTCAACCAAAGTGCTGACCTCATCGTCGGCAGCGATCACTTCGGCAACACCTTCAACGGCGAGATCGCGGAGATCTTGGTCTTTAATGAGTCGCTGCCAGAAACCGATCGGCAAACGGTGGAAGAAACGCTGCGGACCAAGTGGGCGGTCGCGCGAGCGCCGGCAGCGCTTCCGGATTTGTGGGTCCGGGCAACCTCAGACCCGACGGCCGCGGGAGACGGAGTGTATCAACTCCAACCCGAGTCGGATCAAATCCGTCGAGTACCCGTGGCGGCGCTCCAAAACAGCCGTTTCACCATAACAGCTCAGAACGATAGTTCCATCGCTGGAGCCCTCCTCCTGCGGGCTTCGGAGAGCACCACCGCGGGCTGGCGAGCCACATATTGGCACCAAGGAACCAACGCCACCGCAGACTTGGTGGGGGCCAGCGGATTCATCACCCAGGTGCTCGCTCCGGGTGCCACGACGGCAATCGAAGTCGAAATCACGATGTCCGGGGTGGCGCCTCCCGGCAGTGAGAAATCGGTCACCGTGCGGGCCTATGACCGGTTCCTCCCGGCGTTGGTTCGCGATGCTGTCCAAGTGGTTTGCACCTCCGCAGCCGGGGTTCAAGTCGACCTCACCGTGCGACGGAATCTGGATCCTGCTCCGGCCGGGGACGGGCTGTACAACACCACGGGGTTGGGGCAATCCAAGTGGCTGGAGGTCTTGCCCGAACAAGCCGCGGTGTATCAGGTCACGCTGGGCAATGACGGGAATACCAACGCCTCCTTTTCGCTGCGCGGGACCGCCGGGGGGGATTTCTGGGATGTCCGGTACTTCGGTCAATGGCTCGCGTTCGATGGCATCGATGACGCGGTGGATCTGGGAGCCTGGTCTCCCGGAACCCGTTGGACCGTCGAAGCGTGGGTCAACCCCTCGGCAAAACCCACGGGGCGACGCAGCATCATCGGCGGTGCCAATGAAGCGCGGGACTGGGGGATCGCTCTTCAGGACGGACAGTTCGGTCTGGTCACCAAGCCCGTGGATGGGGGCGTGACCGTCACGTTCCGCTCCGGGATCCCGGTCGACACCAACACTTGGTACCACGTGGCCGGCACCTGCGATGGCACCAATGCCGTCCTTTACATCAACGGCGAGGCCACGGTGTCCGGATTGGTTCTTCTGAATTATTCGGGCACGGCGGCCGGCACTCGGATCGGTAGCGAGGCCTGCTGCGGGGGCAACAGTTTTCCGGGCATCATCCGAGAGGTCCGCGTCTGGAACCGTGCCCTGAGCAACTCCGAGATCGTTGCCGGCCTGTCGAAACCCCTTATGGGCAGCGATTCCAGCTTGGAAGGGTATTGGCGACTAGAGAGTGGCGGAACTTTTCCCATCTGGGATCTGGGACCGAAGAAACGTCACGGAACACGCATCAACGGACTGGCATGGACCCCTCGAGATCTGACCGAGGCGATCGTCGGTGCCGGCTGGACAGATCCGGTGATCGGGGCAGGTGCAGCGATGGAACTGGAGATCACGGTGACCCCGAAAACGCTCTCTCCGGGGAACACCTCTCAAGTCGTGTCGCTGATCGCTCAATCTCCCAGCGATCCCACACGGACCGACACCGTCCGGATGACCACGCTCGTGCGGTCTTCCACGAGCCCCACCCCCGTGGCCGCACAGTACACGACGACCGCGGATTTCGAGCGAGGCTGGATGAGTGGACTGGAATCGTGGAGCACCCCCGATCAACTCCAACTGGGCGGGGCCTCTGGAGTCCTCCCGTATCTCTGGGTGCCCAATGGCAACGACCACTCCATCTCGAAGGTAGACACCCGCACCGGTCGGGAACTGGCCCGATACCGCACCGGTCCTGCCTCCATCGGGGGCAATCCTTCCCGAACCACGGTGGACCTTCAGGGCAACTGCTGGGTGGCCAACCGCAATTCAGCCACCGTGGTCAAAGTGGGTTTGCTGGAACACGGGGCCTTTGACGATCGCAATGGAGATGGGGTGCCACAGACCTCCCGAGATCTCAACGGAGACGGATCGATCACCGGATCCGAGATGCTGGATTGGGGACAAGATGAATGCGTCCTGCACGAGGTAATGCTCATTCCCGGATCGGAGAAACGCTACACGCCCGGCACCTACCGGGGTTCGTATCCCAACAATTATTGGAACCCAGGCCCCCGCGGCATGGCCGTCGACGCCCAAGGGAACCTCTGGGCCGGCACCCATGACTCCATGTGGTACTACTCCATCGACGGGGTGTCCGGAGAGATTCTGCGCGCCATCGATGTGGCGGCCGTAAATCACACGGCCTATGGAGCGGCCATCGACACTCGGGGCATTCTCTGGTCGTCCGGCTACAAAGAGTCGGGGGAGCAGAACCTCCTGCGACTGGATCCCACCGACGGCTCATTCACCAAGACGGCCGTCGATTTCCACACCTACGGCATCGCACCAGACCGCAATAATCACCTCTTCGTGTCCGGTCATCAGGAGTCGATCCTGACCCGATGGAATATGCTCAGTGGGACTCTCGATTGGAAGACGGCCGTGGGCACCAACCCACGCGGCATCGCCATCACCGACGACGACGATGTGTGGGTGGTCAACTCCGGGGCCAACTCACTGAGCCGCTTGTCCAATGACGGACTCCTTCGGGCCGTGATCCCCGTGGGCCCCACGCCCACGGGAGTGGCGGTCGACGCCGACGGCAAGGTCTGGGTCTGCGGCACCGGGGACGAGTACCTGCGGCGCGTCAATCCGGCCACGGACACGGTGGATCTGACGACTCGCATCGCTGGGGCCCACTATGGCTATAGCGACATGACCGGCACCATCGCCCGGAACAGTACGGTGCGACTGGGGCTTTGGTCCCACATCCATGATTCCTTGGTGACGAACACCGCTTGGCAACAAGTGGTGTGGCACGGTCAGGATCCCGCCGGCACCAACCTGCAAATCCGCCTGCGCAGCTCCAACACTTTGAACCGCTGGTCTGCCTGGGAATCCGCGGTCAGCGGAGCTTCGCTGCGAAGGACACCACCGGGCCGGTACTTGGAATTCGAGGTGACGCTGAGGGCCGTTTCCGGAGCGGCGGCCCCGGTTCTTCTGGACCTGTCGGCCACCGGACAGAACCCCGCCGCCACCGATCTGGCCTTGATCCTGAGCGCAACGCCCTCGCCGGTGCTCAGCGAATACCCTCAGATCGTGTCGGTCACCGTCACCAATCGGGGGCCGAACTGGGCCTCGGGTATCGTGGTCACCAATCTCCTGCCAGATAACTTCGACCTGATGTCGATCTCAGTGCCCGGAGGCTTCTACCAGCGCGCCACCAACCGAGTCGTCTGCACCCTCGATGGCATCGCCCCGGGCGCGTCGGGCACGATCCTCTTTCAGGGAAGCCCCCTTTCACCCGGTGCCTTGCGACTGGAATCCTCAGTGGAAGCCAACGAAACGGATCCGGACCGGAGCAACAATGCCGCTCGCCTCGATTGGATGGCCCAACCCGTCCCGTGCACGGCACCGATGGCCGGATGGATGGCGTGGTGGGCGGGCGATGGGAGTGTCGAGGACAGCGCCGGTGGGGTCCCTCTGGTCGCCCAGGGCGGCCCCACCTTCCAAGCCGGCAAGACCGGACAGGCCTTCGTGTTCGATTCGAATGACGACCGACTCAGTGTAGCCCATCGGGAATCCTTCAACTTCAACCGCAACGGATTCAGCGCCCTGTTCTGGATGAAGGGCGGGAAGAACCAACCCGGACAGTCCGAATCGCTATGCACGCTCCTAGAAAAATCCCACGGATGGTCGGACAATACGGGATGGGCCTTCCAGGCATTCCCCGCCACCGGTGAACTGAGCTTCGGAGCCGGACAAGGCGGAGGCACCGGAAGCGGGTTCGCCTCGGCCAATTCCCTGGTCGATGTGCTGGATGAGCGCTGGCACTGCATCGTGGGCACTTGGGACGGATTCAACCTGCGACTGTATGTCGACGGTGCACTGCAACGGGTGTCCCCGATGCTGATCCCCGCCAACAACAACCGGCCACTGAACCTGGGATTCACCTGGGGCAACGGCAGCCCGCGGCGTTTTTTCCGGGGTCTTCTCGATGAGGTGGGACTGTTCGACCGCGCGCTGGATCTGGAGGAGATTGAAAGAATCCACGCCGCTCGTTCTGGTGGCCTCTGCCGTCAGAACCCTGTGATCCTCCATCCCTTTCAATTCGAGGATGCGGTCGTCGGAAACACGTTTCAGCAGACCTTGGTGGCAGGCCTTGGATCCTCTCCCTACCGCTTCACGGTCTCCTCCGGGACCCTGCCGCCGGGTCTGGAACTTACCCAGGAAGGTCTTCTGAAGGGCCTGCCGGAATTGGCGGGTCGTTATGGGTTCACCGTGCGGGTCACCGATGGGGCCGGAGCCTCCGCCGATCGTGCGTATCAACAGACGGTATCCGCCTGCATCACACGTCCATCCGGGTTGATCGGATTCTGGAATGCGGACGACGGCACCGACAACCTGAGCGGCACCAACCACGGGACTTTGGAATACAACGCCGGTTTCACGGCGGGCCGCGTGGGCAAGGCCTTCGTGTTGGACGGATCCGAGGATGCCCTCCGTCTCTTCGGCAGCAGCACGGGCCCACTGAGAATCCTCACCAATCGAGTGACCGTCTGCGCTTGGGTGAATCTGAGCACCACCAATCCTCCGACCAGCGGTTCCTCCATGATCTTCGACAAGGCTTGGGACGGCTCCGCCAATGGCTACCAACTGGGGGTCGTCCAGGGAGAGTTGGAGGCCTGGATCGCCACGGTCGACAGTCCGAAGGGACTTGGAGTCCGGTTCCCCCTTCCGCGCCAACGCTGGGTCCATGTCGCGGCCACCTATGATGGTGCCTCACTGCGCCTCTATCAGGATGGCGTTGAGGTCGCGACCCAACCGCTCTCCGGCAACATCCTTCCCAACAACCACGACGCCTGCATCGGCAACGACAATTGGCCCGGTTCTCGGGCCTATTCCTTCAATGGCCTTTTGGATGAAATCCAGGTTTATGACCGGGCCCTGACCCCGGTGGAAATCGGTGCTCTCCATGCTGCCCAAGGTGCGGGCCTCTGCCCGTGGCTCTTTGCCGATCTCTTGACCAAGGGCGGCTCGCAGCCGGATTCGGCCTTTTCGGGGGACAACGACTATCGCCCGGTCCCGAACACATCGCAGACCGTCCAACAGTCGATCGATCCGCTGGCCTTCACAGTCTTCGACCTGATGATGGAAAACGACGGCCCCACCCCACGCTCCTACACGCTGCGATGCGTCGAGGATTCGGCCGAAGATTGGACCCTCGTATACCACGACGCCTCTGGCACGGATGTCTCGGCTGCGCTTCGAAGCACCGAGGGGTTGACCACTGATGTGCTCCCCGTCGGATCCACCCGCCGCTTCCGAATCTCTATGAGTCCAGGGCTCAGCGTGCCCGCAGGAGGCTCCAAATCGACGGTCCTCCAGGCTAAACTCGACTCTGGTGCCACCACCGTGCGGGATGCCGTCCGGCTCGAGGCCTCCGCCAACGCCACGTACCAACCGGACCTCATGATCCGTCGGGATCTGGATGACAGCTTTGCCGGCGAAGGGGTCTTCAACATCACCGGCCTCGGTCAATCCCGGCGGCTGGAGATCCCTTCCGGCCAAAGCGCCACCTATCACCTGCAACTCAAGAACCACGGCAACACCACCAACCGCATGCGTCTGAGGGCCACCGCTCCGGGACCCGATTGGTCGCTCAGCGTCTGCGGCGCGCGCCCTGCCCTTCGTTTCGATGGTTCCGACGATCTGGTCAGCGTCCCGGATTCGCCCAGCCTCCATTCGGACCGGAGTCTGACGATCAGCGCGTGGATCCGGACTGAAGGTTTCCCGCGGCAATGGCAGAACATTGTCTGGAAAGGCAACACCCCCGATTGCACCGGTGGCTGCGAAAACCGCGAGTACGCGCTGTGGCTCCACTCCAATGGCCACCTCATGCTCAGTTCCACCCCGGCCTCCCGCATTGGCATCGGGGAACTGATGCTGGAGACCGCCGCCGGATGGATTCGAGCCAACCACTGGCACCACGTCGCCGCCGTCCTCAACAGTGACGACAATACCATGCGGATCTACATCGACGGCGATCTGAAAGCGCTGGGTGGGTATTCGACCAACAGCATCCGCACCACGACCGGCCCCCTTCAAATCGGCTTCAACGCCCCCAACCAATGGCCCTTCCTGGGTTCCATCCAGCAGGTGAGTCTTTGGGGCCGAGCCTTGCCCGCGACCGAGATCGCCCAACTGGGAATCCGGAACCCGACGGGGACCGAGGCCCAACTGAGGGGCTATTGGCCGCTGATCGACGGCGAGGGACTGGTCGCCCGGGATGCCTCCCGCAACCGCAACCATGGCACCCTGAACAACGGACCCACTTGGGGCTTCGCTCCCTTCGACCCGGACGACTGCTGGGATCTGGCTCCCTTCCTGAATTCCGGTTGGACCAACCTGGTGCTGGAGCCCAAGGGCAGCCAGGACTTCACCCTTCAAATCTCCCCGGGCCCGAACGCCGCCCCCGGCAGTGGCTCCACCGTCATCTTCACGGCCGAGTCCCTGACGGCCCCCGATCAGAGAGATGTGGCAACATCCACGACCACCGTAGGCAAACCCAGCAGCACGCCTCAATCCGGCACCTACACCTCGAGCCTGGATTTTGATCTGGGACGCCTTTCCGGCGTGGAAACGGTCTCCACAGCGGGTCAATTGCAACTCACCAGCCAATCGGCCGCATTGAGATTCCTCTGGGTGCCGAACAGCGAGGGATCCATCTCAAAGATCGACACCCTAAACGGCCGCGAGCTGGGACGCTACCGCACCGGTCCCCCGGCGGTGAACAGCCAACCGTCGCGCACCACGGTGGATCTCCTGGGCAATTGCTACGTGGCCAATCGCTACAGCGGCACGTTGGTCAAGGTGGGCCTGTTGGAACAGGGCCAAGGCATCGACCGCAACGGAGACGGCATTCTGCAGACCTCGCGGGATCTCAACGGTGACGGCGACATCACCGGTGATGAACTGCTGCCCTGGGGATCCGATGAATGCGTGCTCTGGGAAACCTCGCTCATCCCGGGCCAGGAAGGATTCTTCACACCCGGAACCTTCACCGGAACCTACCGGAACGACTGGGGAAACCCGGGAGTCCGCGGCGTGGCCATCGATGTGCAAGGCAACGTCTGGGTGGGAACGCTGGAAACCAAGAAACTCTACTACCTGGAAGGTTCCACCGGCCGGATTCTGAGGACCATCGATGTGTCCTCCGTGAACCACCGAACCTACGGGGCGGTTCTCGACCGTTCCGGAATCTTTTGGGCGTCGTCGCATGACCGCAACGAGGTGCTGCGGATGGACCCTGCCACTGGTCAGTTCCGGGTTCTGCCCTTGGGCCATTTCTCCTATGGGATCGGCATGGACCGGGAAGGGCACGTGTTTGTCAGCGGCTGGGAATCCTCGCGCCTGAGCCGCATCGATACGGCCACCGCCACCATCGATTGGACGGTCACCACCGACACCCAAGCCCGAGGTCTCGCGCTCACGGATGATGGAGATGTCTGGGTGGCCCATTCAGGCCCTGGTCGGGTCGTGCGCCGAAGCCGCACCGGCGCGCTCAAGGCGTCCATCGCCGTGGGCAATCAACCCACCGGGGTCGCCGTGGATTCGCGGGGCATGGTGTGGTGCGTGGGGGTCGGGGAACCCTCGATCCGACGCATCGATCCCAGTCGCAATGCGGTGGATCTCACCAAACTGATCCGGTGCGATAACCGGGAAGGCTACCACTACGGATACAGCGACATGACGGGCAACATGGCTCGCAATTCCACCACCCGGATCGGTTTCTGGACGGTGATCCACGACTCCAAGGTCACGGGAACCTCATGGGGCACTCTTTCTTGGGAAGCGCTGGAGCCGGCCGGGACCCGGATCCAGATCCGGGTGAGGAGTTCCAACGACCAAAAAACCTGGTCTCTTTGGGAGTCGGCCGCCAACAGATCAGCTCTGCGTGCTACTCCGTTGGGTCGGTTTCTCGAAGTGCAGGTCGCCCTCCAGAGCGGTCAACCGGGACAGACACCCGTGTTCCAAAGCCTGAGCATCGTGCCGGCCGCCGAGGTCCAATACGGGGCACTTCACTACAGCCAGGAATTCTCCGAAGATGTCGGCCCCGAATGGTCATCGCGGCGCACCGCAGTGACGCCGCTGGGTTCCCGACGTTTCCTCGGGGATTTCGGCAACCAGACCGTCCGCTTAAGCCTCAGCAATCTTCCCCCCCATGGAGCTGCCACGGTGGTCTTCGACCAGTTCGTCATCCGGAACTGGCAGGGCTCCGAATCGCCTGATGGTCCAGACCTTTGGGAAGTCGATCTGGCAGGCGGACTCCGCTTGGTGCGGGGAACCTTCGACAATGGAGGACCCGGAGACGAGCGAACCCAATCGTTCCCCGGGGTTTATCCCAGCGATCACTTCCCACCCCGCACTGGCAGCATTGAGACCAATTCTCTGGGCTTCACGATCGCCGATGGATCCCTCAGGGATTCGGTCTATCGACACGTTCAGGTTTTCCCGCATACCGCCCAGACACTGGTTCTCAACTTCACGGGATCGAGCCTTCCCGAAAACCTGACGGAGGGCAGTTGGGGTATCGACAGTGTGAAGATCTATCTGGTGCCCGAGGCAGGAGCATTGGAAATCCGCCGAGTCGCCATGACTGTGGAAGGGCTGCGTTTGGAGGTGCTGGCTGCCGCCGGTTGGAGTTATATGATCGAGGCCAGCCCTGACCTGAAGGATTGGCAACCGCTGCGGACCATCCCGGTCGAGGAAGTACTCACCGACTTTCTGGACCCCAATGCTCTCACTCAGCCCATGCGTTTCTACCGGATCCGCCGTCTGCCTTGAGGCGTCGCGGGTCGGGATAGATCAACCATCGTCACACTTCTTTAGAACACCAGAGCTTGGTCACCGAACCAAATTCGACCACACCGTCTTGAACCGAGAGTTCTTCGTCCCACGCGGTGCATCGAAAGCAACGGACATCGGAGAGGATCCGGGGTGGAGGGGGCGTTGCTCCCTCCCCTTCACTGCGACTTCGAACCACTCAAACCGCCCTTCGATCGACGATGCGCCATGAAGTACAGCACCGGAACGGCCATGCGACTGATGAGAAGCGAGGCGACCTCACCCGCCATCAAGGAGATGGCTAATCCTTGGAAGATGGGGTCGGCCAGAATCACGGCCGCACCCACGATCACCGCAGTTGCCGTCAAGACCATGGGCCGGAAGCGGACCGCGCCCGCCTCGATGACCGCACGGTCGAGGGGCATGCCCTCGCGGAGTCCCTGCTCGATGAAGTCGACCAAGATGATCGAATTGCGGACCACGATCCCCGCCCCTGCCATGAAACCAATCATGGAGGTTGCCGTGAAGAACGCCCCCATCGCGCCATGAGCCGGCAAGATGCCGACCAAGGAGAACGGAATGGCCACCATCACCAAGAGCGGCGTCAGAAACGACCGAAACCAACCCACCATGAGCACGTAAATGAGCACCAGCACGGCGGCGAAGGCGATGCCCAGGTCGCGGAACACTTCCAGGGTGATGTGCCATTCACCGTCCCATTTCATGGAGGGTTCCGCGTCCGAGATGGGCATGGAGGCGTTGTGAATGCGGGGCTTCCCTGGCAGTGCCTCCAGCTTCCGGTTCATCTGGGCGATGGCGTAGACGGGGCTCTCGATGACTCCGGCCACGTCGCCGATCACATAGGTCACGGGCAAGAGATTCTTCCGGTGGCGACTCTTATCAACGAGGCCGGTTTCGATGCGCACCAGTTCGCGGAGGGGCACCAGGGGCGGACCCGACTGAGCCCCTCCCGGCTCGGGCAAGGCATTGGCATCGCCACTGCGGACTCGCAAGGCCAGCAACTCTTCCGGCCGTACCCGGGCCGAGCGCGGCAACTGGAGCACTAGGTTGATGTCTTCCTTTTCGCGCGGGACGTGCAACAGATCCACCGAATCACCCCCGACGGCGATGCGGAGAGTTTGGGAGATGGTCTCGGCGCTGATACCGACAAGCGCGGCTTTTTCTTTGTCGATCACGAAACGGCTCTTGGGTTGATCGGCCTCCACATACCAGTCCACATCCACGACGCCGGGTGTCGACTGGAAGATGGACCGGACCTGCTCTGCCAGCGCCGCTCGAGCCGCATCGTCGGGGCCGTAGATTTCGGCGACCAACGTTTGCAGAACCGGAGGCCCCGGCGGCACCTCAGCGATGGCCACGCGGGCCCCAAATCGCTGGGCCACCTGGGCCACTGCGGGTCGGATCCGTTTGGCGATGTCATGGCTCTGGGCTTTCCGAGCATGCTTGCCCACCAGATTGACCTGGATGTCGGCGACAGAAGGCCCCCGCCGCAAAAAATAATGGCGCACCAACCCGTTGAAGTTGAACGGAGAGGCCAACCCCACGTAGATCTGGTAATCGGTCACCTCGGGCTCGTCCCGCAGGGCCGCCGCGATCTCACGGGCCGCCTGGGCTGTGCGCTCCAACGAACTGCCCTCGGGCATGTTGAGGATGATCTGGAACTCCGATTTGTTGTCGAAGGGCAGCATCTTCACGGTCACCCAACCTCCAACGACCGTGGCCATGGCTCCCAGGAGCAGAGCCGTAATGATGCCCAGGAAGGTCCATTGCCAGAGGGGGTGATGGAGCAACGGGTCCATCACTTTGCGGTAGAGCCGCGTCAAAGCGTCCTCAGAGGCGCCGGAGGCACCGTGATCGCCACCGGTGTGCAAGGCGGCGAGGCGGGCTTCGCCGCGGAACCACCGGAGCATCCGGATGCTGGCCCAGGGCGTGACGATGAAGGCGATGAGCAGCGACCAGAACATCGCCGCGCTGGCTCCAACGGGGATCGGGCGCATGTAGGGCCCCATCAGGCCGCCCACGAAAGCCATGGGTAGCACAGCGGCGATCACCGCGAAGGTGGCGAGGATGGTGGGATTGCCCACCTCGCTGACCGCCTCGACCGCGATATCTTTCCACGCCCGGCCGTGGTTTCGAGACAGGTGGAAATGCCGGACGATGTTCTCCACCACCACGATCGCGTCATCGACCAAAATACCGATGCTGAAGATCAGCGCGAAGAGCGTGATCCGGTTCAGCGTGAATCCGTACAGGTAGAAAACCAGCAGCGTCAGGGCCAAGGTTGCCGGAATGGCCACGGCCACGATTCCCGATTCACGCCAACCCAGGGTCAACCAGATCAGCAACGACACGCTGACCACCGCGATACCCATGTGGAGCAAGAGCTCGTTGGATTTCTCGGCGGCCGTCTCGCCGTAGTGACGAGTGACCGAAACCGTCACGTCCGCCGGTATTACGGTGCGCTTCAGCGACTCGACCTTCTGCAGGACATTTTCGGCCACCGAAACCGCGTTGGCCCCCGGACGCTTGCCGATGGCCAGCGTGACGGCGGGTTCTTCGCGGCTCGCGCCAGCCGGGTTGGAGGCGGCTCCCCAGCCATGGAACACGTAGTTGGAGGGCTCCTCCGGGCCATCCAACACCTCAGCCACCTCCCGCAAATAAATCGGTCGTCCCCCCAACGCACCCACCACCACGTTGCGGACATCCTCGGCGGTCTGGAGGAATGCGCCGGTCTCGATCACCATCGCCTGATTCATCGTGGTCAGCTCACCGCTGCGGAACTGGCGATTGGCCTGCTGCAACATCGGGATGATGCCCACCGGGCTGAGCCCGCGGGAGGCCAGGCGCGCGGGATCCAAGAGCACTCGCAATTCCCGACGGGCCCCGCCGATGACCGTCGTCTCGGCGACCTGCGGCACTTGCTTCACCGCATCATCCACCTGGGCCACCAGGCGACGCAGGGTCAGGTGATCGTATCGCCCGCTGTGAAAGGTCAGCGCCAGGATGGGAACGTCGTCGATGGACCGGGGCTTGATCAGCGGGAAAGCCACCCCATGCGGCATCCGGTCCCGATTGGCGCGGAGTTTTTCAGACACCTTCACCAGGCTGGCATCGGGATCCGAGCCCACCTGGAATCGGACGATGGTCAGGGCCTCGCCCTCGCGGGATTGCGAGTAGAGGTATTCCACGCCGGGCACCTCCCACAGCAGTTTTTCCATGGGTCGTGTGGCCCGCTCCTCGACCTCCAGCGCCGAAGACCCCGGCATCGCCACCATGACATCCAGCATCGGCACCTGGATTTGTGGCTCCTCTTCACGCGGCAGCATCAGAACCGCGAAGGCCCCAAGCAGCACCGAGGCAAACACGATGAGCGGGGTGAGCTTGGAGTCGATGAAGGCGTGAGCGATCCTACCCGCCAATCCATGGACTGAAGAGCTGTTGGGGGGAGTTTGACTCACGGGATCACCTCCAGCGGCTGCCCCTCACGTACCCGATCTGGCTCCAGCA
>CANHYD010000011.1 GCA_947464705.1 Verrucomicrobiota bacterium
CACCTTTTTCACCAATTCAGATGAAGGAGAAAAGCGGGTGATTGAATCGAAGGATACTGTCTTCAGCCCCTTGCAACCAGAACCCGCGCTGGGCGGAGACTGAAGAGGGAGGAGGCTTCCAGGTTGGACACAGGGTGAGGGGAGACTTGGCGTTTTCGTTGGAGCCAATGCTGGTGATGGAGAGCGATGGATTCGACGAAGCTGCGTGAGCCGATGACGGCACCGTCGGTAAAATAGCTGATTCGATGGAGCAATTGGCTGACCAGTCCAGGATTCCTGAGTGGTTTCTCCGGGCGGCGAGCCGAGGCTTCGGGCTTGCTCGAGGTGTTGTTGCAGGGGGGAGTCGATGAGAAAACGCCCCGCCGTTCGGCGTAATCAAAGAGTCCGGCACGATAGTGTTTGAGGGCTTGTGCAGGATTGAGGCTCAAGCTGTCTCGAACGGCCGCCAGCGCCTGATAGCCACTTAAAGCCTCGGGGCGTCCGGCCATGGCTTGGCCGTAACCGCTCCAACGGTAACCGGCCGGATCGGCAACCAATCCGGCACGGACGGGGTTGAGGTCGATGTAGGCGGCGATGGTGGAAAGGGCTGAGCCCTCGGCGCCGATCAGGACGCTTTTGAAGCGTTCCTCCCAGAGAGTGCCGCGCCGGCCTTGGCGGAGGTTGTGCCACTGGCTGAAGCGTTGTTTGAGTTCTTTGAGGTACTGGCTGAGATCGCCCATGCGTTGCCAGAAGCGTTGGCGCAGAGCGTCTTTTTGAATGGAGAGCAGGGAGGTGTCTGTGAGTTGCCTGCGGAGTTGCTCGACGGTTGCTGGCGGGTAAATGGCGCTGATGCGTTGGAGCAATTCTGCGTCGTTGGGAGGGGATTCTGGGCGTTTTGGGACTTCGATGAGGAGGTGGAAGTGGTTGCCCATGAGGCAGAAGGTGAGGATTTGGATGCCGCAGAAGCGGGCGTACTGGCGCATCAGGCGGGCGAAGTGCTCCTTTTCGATCTCGCCGAAGACGAATTGTCGATCCACCACGCGGGACATGCAGTGGTAGAAACCGCTGGAGGCATCGGGATGGGCCTTGAGGCGTCGTGTTCTCATGAAGCGTCTGCTTCATGATTCGTTGGCTCAAGCCGGGTTCTTTCAGAAAAAAGAGCCTGTCCCTCGAATATGTAAGCCTGTCCCTTTGGCTGTTCTATTCGACGAGGGCTTTGGCTCCTGTGATGCCGGATTCGAGCCTTTTAACTGTAGGCAGAATTCTGGCCACTGCGGTGGATTCGATCTGGCCAGCAAAGGGGCGGAGATGAAATTCCATCACTCCAATGACGTCGCCGTTGCGGTCATGCAGGGGCGCTGTGACCACGGCTGCTTCTGGATTTTTGCCAAAATAGGTCTGATTCTCTTTATGAACCTTTCGGACTGTCTCGCTGGCCGCCATTCCGAGATCAGTCGAATTCTTGGCCGCAAGGCATCGTAGTTCCGGCTTGTCAGAAGATGCTCCATACAAGCGCAGGTTGAGAAGACGCGGTTGTTGCTCCAGTGCTTGCCGTACCAGAATCGCTGCCAGCGTCTCTAAGGGGCGGTACTGGATGTTGACATCGGCAAATAGAGCCGTGGTGTCGGACTTGGTGATGAAGCCGATGTGCCCAGCATTGAAGGAGTTATCGGTGAGTGTGGGAAAGGCATTGGTGCCATTCAGCAAGACTTCGATCTGATTGCCTTCGGCGCGAACAGCCAACTCGTACCACTTGCCTTTTTGGAAGGAAATCGAGGGTCCAATCGGAACAGATCTCTCTCCGTCGACAAACTTGTAGAAACGCAAGTTGTTGCCCAAGGCGCTCGCTCGAACGACGTAAAAGTTTTTCGCATCCTGATGGCGGAATACCAGGCCTGCAATTTGCTCAAAGCTACCCCCATTGATCTGAAATCGCGCGGTGAAGGTGAAGTCGCCAAAGCGTTCGGCCGTATGGATCAACAGCGGAAAACGTTCGTCCTCATTGCTCGGGGCCGTCTGAGCAATCACGGCCTTGCGGGTCAATCGGGGAGCCTGAGGAGAAAGGGGCTCCAAGGTCGGGGGCACCTCTTCCTCCACGACCCGCCAATCACCGGGTTTTCCAATGCCGGCGAGCTCAGGTTTCCAGCCTTCCGGAAGAGTGCCTGGTTTCGTTGACGAAAAATCGAACTGACGCTCAGCAGCGGAAAGCAAAACTGAGCACGCTGTCAGCATCAACCAGGCCGTCGGTCGGATCATGTCGCAGAGAGGGTAATCAGTTCCACCCTGTGGGCAATCCTCTCCGCTCAAAAGACGCAGCGATAACCCGAGAGTCGCTGAGCCGGGCGGCGTGAGACGAGGCAGTTGGGAGCAAAAGGGGTGACTTCTTTCGCAAGATGAAGCGAGAGCGAAGCGTGGGCCGATGGGCGGTTCTTAACGATAGAACAATGAGGCTCGTACGGAAGAAGACGCAGCCAGTACAACCGATCCAACTGAATCGCTGACTGAGGGCAGTTGCCTGCGGGGAGGGGTAAACGCCGTGAGTTGGTGTAGGAATCCCGTCCGATGAGACCATCGCTGCTCAGCGGGTCTGATCCTGCGTAGGCTGCGAAGCACTTCCAGAGGGGTGATGCCTTTGATAAAGACCCGCCACATAATGAGGCCGCTGACGCTGGATGGGGGGTAGATGCTTTGGGGGGATCAATCCTCGCCGGAGAAGCAATTGCTCATTCTCCCGGTCCAAGAGGATCATCCGCATGATGAGATCCTGATTCTGGCGCAGCAGATCCCGGATCTCATGCTTGGTGGACCGGAGTTCTGGACTCAGTGAGAGCCAGTAGCTGCGGTGGTTTCGAATTCTTTGAAGCGCCTCCTCGAGTCGAGGTAAGACATCCCGGCGCGCCTCGGCGGCCGAGGTGGGCTGGTCTGATTCCAATTGTCTCAGGTTCTGGGACTCCCGCTCTAGGTGCCCCAGAAGATCCGTGTTGAGAGCCAAGTGAGAGCGGAGATCCAACGTCATCTGGGTCTCCGGGTTCATGGGGGCGAATTCTTAGGCTCAGAGATTCGGTTGTTGGTAGAGGATATGTTGGGCAGAAAAACCTTTTGGACTTCTTGATTCACTTTTTGATCCCAACGCAGGTTGTTGAGCCGCCACAGAGCCATCTCACGGATCAGGTTCAGTCCCGGGGAAACAGGTTGGGCTGGCGAAGGGGTAGCGACTTTTTTTCCAGAAACAGCTGATTGCGGCGGATTCGAAAGAGCTCCATTGGTCGGGTTGGTGGCAGCCGCTTGAGCTGCCGTGGTGGTGGCTGACACGGCGATGGCGGCGTTGGTTGATTGGGAAAGAATTTCGGAGTAGGCGGCGGATGCGCGATCCGGTTGAAACATTCGTTCGTAGATCAATCCGATTTGATACAAGGCCTGCGAATGCCATTCTGCGTTACCTGGTAGTTTGAAGAGCGTTTCGTAAATCAGCAGCGCATTAAGATAGTCGCCTTGCTCGTAAAGTTCGTTGGCCAGTTTGTTGCCAGTCCGCTTTTGCCAGTAGGCCCAATTGTCTGGGTCCTTGCTGGCTCTTTCCTGTTCCGTGTTGAGTAATTCCAATGTTTGTTGGATGGCTTCCTGATGCATTCCAAGCTTCTTGTAGGCTTCAGCCATTAGGAAACGGACTTCTGCAATTTGGCTCGAGAGAGCCGCTTTTTCGATAGATTGTAGACCCTCAGCTAGAACCCCTTTCCAGTCCTTGAGTTCAAACACTGCTTTGACGAGTTTTAATCGTATCTGAGCTTCGTTGAGGTCCGAGTCGCCTAATTTGAGCACCCGTCGATAATAGTCAGCGGCCCGGTCGAATTGTCCGGCCATCAGGAACGTGTCCGCGATCTCGGTCTGAGCCAAAAGCACCAGCGAGCGGTAGGTGGAAATGTCTTTCACCTGCAGGCTGACCACGGTCGACATCACGGCATGAAATTTGGAAAGGGCCAACTCCGTGGCCCCAATCTTTCGGTAAAGAACCCCCTGTCGGTAGAGAATTGAAGGGGTGTCTGGATGGAGAGGATACCGGCTAACCAGTTGGGAGTAGATCTGCTGAGCCTTGGCGTTGGCTCCGCTATCCAAAGCGAATTGTGCGAGGTGTTTCAGGCAGTCCCGCTGAGTTTCCAGCGGTGAATCCGGATTTTCAATAATGCCGGCCAATATGCTCTCCGCTGCTATTTGATCCTCAGGCTTGGTGCTGCGTTCATAGGCTTGCACGGCCCCATCGACCATGTCGCGCCAGACCTTGGTTTCGTCAACCACCACCTTCTTCACCTGCCGTCGCAGGACATTTTCGGATTCCGGCAACTCACGACGTTCCTTATTCGGTGTTCGGAGCCGTTTTTCCAGTGAGTCTGCCACCTCATCGGTTAACCGTGTGGCCTTGTTAACGCCACCGATGTTTGGATTGGCTCGGATGGGTGGGTTGGATGAGTCCGATTTCGGAGTGGGTTTCGTGGCCGGGGCCTCAGCCATCAGGATTTTGGTTCCAATCACCACCGAGGAGATGAGTCGCCGAATCCATCGTTGAAGGCTGGGGCGGTTAGGCATGGGTCAATCCTGGCGGAAGGTAGCGCTGCTAGAGTTTGGGGTGGACGGCGCCCCAGGAATGAAGGGCACTGGTATCGCGATTCCGGAATCCTTGAGGGAGCCTGGGGTGGTAAAGAATCGAATGAGACTTTCCGGGCTCAGAGAAGTCGGAGGTCGGAGGGTTGGAATTGTGTCGCCGTCTTCTGGGGTAGGGTGGCCGGACTCCCCGGAAGTGATCGGTGAGAGTTCGGGGCCCAGGAGGGATTTCACCCAGTCGTCTGGAAGCCGAAGGGAACCCTCAAGCGGATTCGCTGAAGGCGAGGCTGAGGGCACTGGCCATAGGTAAAACGGATCTTCGTCCGTGAACGTTGAGCTAGGTCGGGATGATCCGAGGAGGTTGGGAGGCAGATCGGTGTCGAGAGCGGGAAGCTTGGCGATCACCTCCTCCAGCGGGCGAGCTGGCGCGCTGAAATTCAAAGGCTTGGGCCCCAATCGAGTCAGATAGGCTTTGGGCGCCGCGATCGCCGGAACCATGATAATGGCTCCTCCAATAATCATGGGTAAACGGTTCATCACATCCTTGTGAGTCTTTGATTCTCCACATTCCGAACTGCTACAACCGTCCCTCACCTTCGGCTAAGATCCCGGATGGCATCTTCGTAGGAAGCAACAAAGACCCAGTCCTTGGTTTCTTCATAGTTGCGACACTCGGCCTGAACGATCGTGGATCCGACCAGTCGCTGTTGAAGGGACAATTCGTTACACAACTGGATGGTAGTGATTCCGAGTTTCACTAAATTGATGTCCGGTGTTCGGACCTGACTCATATCAATGATCATCTTGCCCAGCCCAGAATCGACCGCCTCCGACACCTTTCCGCGCATCTGTACGGAGATCTCGTTGGCGACGTTGGGGGTGAGGTTAGTTGGGAGAATGACCGCCAAGACGCCATCTCGTTGTTGGAAGTACTTGTAGGAAGTATCCAGGCTCAGGGACCTGCAGATCTTGGTTTTGAGGTCATCCGGATCCAGGGGTTTGGTGATCACTCCCAGAAAACCAACTTGCTGGGCTCGGGTCTGGTCTTCGGTAGCAGTTTTGACCGACAGACCAAAGATTGGGGCGCTCTTGGTTCGGGTGCTGGCCCGAAACATCTGGAACAGGGTGAATCCGGCTCCGTCGGGGAGCGAAAGACTCACCAAGATAGCGTCTGGAACGTTTTGCGAGCAGTAGTCGAGGGCCTCGCCCGTCTGGGTTCGCCCATGAACCTGCCATGGGGTGTCCGAAACGGCGGCTCGAATTTGATCGATGATCGCCGGCTTGTCATCGACGACGAGAATGTTGAGCGGGTCGTCATAGCGTTTGACTTTCTTGACGCCGCCACCCTTGGCCTTGAGCTCAATGATGCGTCCCGCTCGCTCGACCAGCATGTCCTCCTTGAACGGTTTTACGAGGTAGTCACGGACGCCCATTTTGGCGATTTTCATGACGTTGTCCCGACCGGATTCGGCCGTGAGCATGATCACGGGGGTGTTTTTCAGGTCGGCGTGAGACTTCAGCTTCGCGAGACATTCGGACCCATCCATGATGGGCATGGTCAGGTCGAGAAGGATTAAGTCGGGCTTCTCGCGCATGGCCACAGCGACACCTTCGACACCGTTCGAGGCTTCGAGTACATCCACATCGAAGGGTTTAAGCGCCTTGGTGACGATCAGTCGTATTGTCTTGCTGTCGTCGACAGTCAGGATCTTCGGTTTCATGGAGAATCAACGTTCGGTGCTGCTCAAATCGAAGAACCTTCCGGGTTTTTTGGAATGGAAGATTTCGCAACAGCCGTTCCGGCCCGTGTTGCCATTCTCGGGCATTGGACATCGGTATGGACTGCAGGAACACACATCATCGCTAGGGAATCGGCATTTCATCGGGATGACTTGAGAGATCATTGGATTCCTCGAAGGCATGGGGACAGGCACCATCCAACCCATCCAACAAAGGCATTCAGGGGAAGTTCCATTCTGCCGATGGAAAGCGTGATGTCCGTGAATTCCACGGTAGCTGCCGGCTCACCCCCGAAGGCTCTGACGTTGCCGGAGATTCACCGGCGCCTTCAGTCGTGCCCCCCTATTCCATCGCTCAAGAGCATCCAAGGGGCTTTGCGGGAGTTGTTGGCTGCCGAGCAGCGCTATGCCGGACAGATTTCCGAGGTTATTCGACGCGACCCTGGGCTGACATCGCGTCTCTTGAAGCTGGTGAATTCTGTTCACTACGGGCTCGGCCATTCCGTGACTAGCCTTGAGGAAGCGGTTTTCTATGTCGGAGTCCGGCAGGTGAGGGAGTTGGCGACCATGACTCCGGTCATTGATGACTTCAAACGGATCACCGGCTCCCAGCGCGGGGTGGGAGAGACTCTCTGGCGCAACCTCTGGAAGCACAGTATTGCGGTGGCGATGGTCACCAAGGATCTGATGATGGCGACTCCGGAATCCGGAGAAGACCTCGATTACGTCGCAGGACTGGTTCATGACGTCGGGTGGATTGTTTTCGCCACGGTCTTTCCCGACCATCATGCCAGTATTTTAGAACAATTGAAGGGGTCTTCCCTGCCGGTGAGGTTGATCGAATTGGACAGCGTGGGGTGTGATCATGCCCATCTGGGGGCGATGTACCTGAAAGCCCAGCAATTGGGTGAATCTCTCGAGTTTACGACAAGGAATCACCACACACCGTCGGGGAACACCCGCGACGCCCGCTTGGCGGGAGCCGTCCAGATTGCCGACCAATTTGCCCTATCGATCGGTCTCGGGCATCCCGGAGATCCGCCGTTGCGGTCGCCGGATGACTGGGTGCATGCGACGGGATGGAAACTTCTTTTCCCTGAGGGGGCTGAGGCCAATCGACGTCAGGCCCTCAAATCACTCGAGAAGGCTGCTCAACGGCTTCCCGGCATGGTGGATTGTCTGGTTTGACCGGCCGAGCTGCCTTCAAACATTCCGTTCTATAGTTATTGCTATAATCGCAACTTGGTGGCTTTTGTGAAAACAGGGTTTGTTTTTTAAAGCCATTATATTTATTCGCAGTATATAATTAACGGCAAAATATCCTGAACGGGATAAATGTGGTGCCCACCAGGGACAGGCTGCACCCGCTTCTCTCTTCACCCTGTTGAGAGCCTGTCCCTCTTATCCACCGAACGGGCTTAGGCAGGCTTGATTGTCGCGAATCCAGAAATTGACCGAGCAAACGTCGTTCAGGGACAGGCTCCTGAGAGGGACAGGCTCCAGAAGGTTCTTGGCAGACTGTCAACTGTCGAAGCAGCTGGGGCTAGTAATCCCGAATGTTTCGACCGGCGCTCCGTGGAGCCTGTCCCTTGTTGCCGGGTTGGTTGACTCGGGGTGGACCGTCCAGGGGAGGAGCCATCCATTGAGGGGGGGAAGGCATCGGTTGGGCTCCGTTTCTCGGGTCGCCGGGACCTGGAGTTTCCGAGGGTTGCTGGCCTTTCTCTGCAAGCATTTGACGCAACCCGTCGAGCTCCTTGCCCACTTGCTCGGCTCGCTGTGCGGTTCGGTCGCTAGGTTTGATGGCTTGAAGCTCGTTGAGCGCCTGCTCGGCGCCCTCCAGTCGTGCCGCTTTTGCTTCCATGGGCTCCTGAGCCCCGGGCGATTGCATGAGCTTGTCGGCGAGTTTGTCCAGTGTTTGGGCCAACTTCTGCTCGGCTTGCTCCTGCTTGGCTTGGAGGCGTGGCTGATTGGGGCGAAGTTCAGAAGCCTGTTGGAAGTGGTCCAACGCTTGGCTTAATTGCATAGCCTGTTGCTCGGGTTGGGAAAAGGCCGACTGCTGCTCCTGGAAATCCCCCTCGTCTTCATGGACCTGGGCCATCCTGCGGTCGATCTCCTCGCCCGTGCGCTGGGCCTCCGAATGGTTAGGGGACTGCTCCAAAGCGTGATCGATTTGTTCACGGGCCATCCTCAGTAGAGCCAATTTTTCCTTGGTGACGGGAATCTGCTCTTCGAGGGCCAGGAAAGTCTCCGCCTGTTTGACTTTCGCATCAGCCAAACGGTCCTTGGCTTTTTTGAGGGCTTCGTCGACTTGTGAATCTCCGGGGCGGAGTTGTTGGCTTTCTTCCAGTTGTGAGATGCCTTGTTCAAGCCTCGAAGCGTCCACTTCCGGAAGGCGCGGCTCGCGACGACTCGACTTTAACGATAGAGGTGTCTGTGCGTTACGCATTCCTTCCTGCTTGAGGGCTTCAGCCAGGCGATTCTTGGTGTCGGACTCCCCGCGTTCAGCCTCGGGATTGACGGGGCTCAGTTGATGGGCCTCAGAGAATTTTTCGTGGGCATTGCGCAGATCAGGAATCCGTTGGGCCGCGGTCTTGTTGGGTTGATTGGATTGCTCGTCCGCCTTTCGGGCTTCTTCTAGCAGAAGCTTCAGCAGTTGTGTCCGGACGAACACGTCATTTTCCAGAGCCCTGGGTTCACCTGGTGTTTTTTTGAGCACCAGCTGATAAGCTTCGAGAGCGGCCCTCCATCGGGCAATCGTCTCGTCCAGGTTTGCGGACCGAGACTCGACTCCGAGTTGATATTCCGCGTTGCCGCGCTGGAATCGGGCCCAGTTCGCCAACGTCGGATGGTTCAGCGTTTCTACCCGGTCAAAGGCCACTAGGGCGTCTTCCCAGCGGCGAGCAGCGTAGGCGGCCACCCCGGCGTTGTATTGGATATGAGGACTGTTGGGCTGAAGTTCGGCCTGCAGGGCCAAGGTGTCGGCGACTGTCTGCGGTGCACCGTTGGTCAACTGATGCTGGAGTTCCTGAATGTTCAGGGGAGCCGCGGCTGAGAGGGCGGGGACTGGAAAAGCAAAGGCGCAGACCCAAGCCAGGACTACCGGTGCCAGTGGTGCTAGGGACAGGCTCCGAGCGGAGAGCTTGCGAAGAACCAGGGACAGGCTCCGAGTCGGGGGCGGATCGGAGGGATGGTGAGGCCGTCGGAGAAAATTCATGGGACGACGGGAGTCGACGTGGGGCGGATGGGGGAGAGCAGGCGTGGGCGTTGGTGGCGGCGGACGCCAATGATGGCCTGGGCCACGAGGGCACCAATGGCCAGACTCAACGGCAGCGGGTAGGCCTCGACGTAGTTCTTGCTGTCTTCCCGGGCTGCGCTTTCGGCCAACGGGGCTAGGAATTCCTGCCGGAGCGTGGTGAAACCCTCCCCTTGATCCCCCAGGGGCACGTAGCGGCCTCCGGTGAGGGCGGTGATGCGTTTGAGGTTGGCTTCATTCAGGCGCGAGACGACTTCCTGGCCCGAGGCATTCTGCGCCACGCCACCCCATTGGATCCGGGGAACCTTGGAACCGCCCCGAGTCCCCACACCGACCGCGCAGACCTTCACACCCTGACGGGCCCAACGGCGAGTGAACTCTAACAGTTGATCACCGGAATCTTCGCCGTCGGTGACCAGAATGACCACCCGGGGTTGAATGCTGTTGGTCTGGAAATACCGCCCAGCCCGCTCGATGGCGGACCCCAGGTTGGACCCGGCCGTCTCTCCATCCATCTCCACCGTGTAGGGTGAGGCATAACGCAACATGGCTTGGATAGCCCGGGTGTCGAAGCTGAGTGGGGCATTGAGGTAGGCCACACCGCTGAAGGTAATTAACCCGACTCGGTCCGCTCGGCTGGAATCCAAGAAACGAGACAATGCGTTGGTGGCCGCAAACCACCGGTTGGGGCGCACATCGGTCGCTAGCATGGAGCGGGAGAGATCCAGGGCGATGAGGTAGGGGACTCCTCTCAACTCCGATTGCTCATCGGTACGGAAGGCCAGGGGGCGAGCCAATGCCAGTGGTAGCAAGATGGCCGCGGCTAGGGTTAATGCGCGATCGGCCCGTTGTCGCCAAGGCACCAGCCCAGGATCGGACCACGGCCGGTCGGCACTGCCCGAGAACTGCGCGATCCGGCGCCGATTGCGCCGTTTTTCCAGAACCCAGACGCCTCCGATCATGGCGATCAGGACTGGAATCAGCAGCAGTAGCCCAGGGTGCGCGAATCTCATGGCAGGTTCCTCCGCAGGAGCGAATTCCAGATCCATCCACCCAGCCACAGCAGCGACCCCAGGGTCACGGGCCAGACAAAAAGCTCCTGCCACAGGACAAAACGCTTTTGGATCAGGTCCCGTTTCTCCAGTTGGTCGATGAGGTTGTAAATGCCCTGCAAGGCCCGTGTGTCGTTGGCTTGGAAGAACTGGCCGCCAGTGATGCGCGCTGCTCGGTTGAGGTCATGGTTGGCGGCCACTGATGGAACGACCATCTCCGGACCGATCAGGACCGAGTAGAGTTTGACCTTGTCGCGAACCAGTTGCCCGATGATCTCCGATGCACGGGGGCCGGAGGAGTTGTCCCCATCGGTCACGAGGATGACCACCTTGCTGCGATCGCTGTCCTTGCGCAGGAAATTTCCCGCGGCCATCACCGCCCAACCAATGCCCGTTCCGGTGGCCAGATCGGTTTGATGCATGGATTCAATGGCCCAGCGATGGTCGAGGGTCAGCGGGCTGACCAGAAATGGGTTCCGCGCAAAACAAACGATTCCGATGCGGTCACTCGGGCGTCCCAGAATGAACTTCTCGGTGACATACTCCAGGGCGGCCCGGCGTGTGACCCGTTTGCGATCTAGCCGGAAATCGGTTTCTGCCATCGAACGGCTGAAATCGAGCGCCAGCATGATGTCGATGCCCTTGCTCGGGTCGGGCAGATCGCCTCGAGGCATCCGCGGCCTAGCCAGACCCAGGATGAGCAGAGCCAGAGGAACCAAGGTCCACAGCGCCTGGGTGGCCGCCCGTTGTCGGGCGGGAATGCGGCCCAGGTGGCCGAGGCCGGCCAGGGACGGCACCGCCAGCGACGGAACTGCCCGCGGTCGGCGTCGGAACCAGGCGAGTGCAGGCAGCGCCAACAGACCGAGCAGCACCCACGGGTAGAGGAACTCGATGGCCAACAGGTCCTTCAAGGGTTCTCCTCTCTCTGGCCCGGTGCCAGCCCGGCACACTCCCGGATGAACCGTTCGGCCGTGTCGATGAGAGCGGCCAATTCCGATTCGGTGGCCACTCCCTGGGCGAATTTCAGGAGATCGCACCGGCCTAGAAAATCACGAAGAGTCGCCCGGTGCTCGGGATTGAGACGTGGATCCGTCGCTGCCAATTCCAGAAATTCGCGCGAGGTCTGGAAGCGGACCGAGAAGGCATACCGTGCTTCCAAGTAACCTCGCAGAATCTCGCTCACATCGACGGCGAAAGGATGTCCGACCCAGTGGCCGCGGTTGGAACGCAGCGCGGCCAAGCGGGCCAGGAAGGCTTCATGCGGCGGCGGCCCCTCGGGAACGGCGGGCGCTGGTGTCGGGGGGCGCCGCTGAAGCCACCAACGACCGAGGCTGTAGGCGACCAAGCCGATCACCACCGGAAGGCTCAGGAGCAGCCACGGGTTCTCCCACCATTGGGGTAGGGGAACGAGAGTCAGGTCCTCGATGAGCCGATCGGGTTTCATGGGTGCCTTTAGCCGGTGCTCATGCGATGCGACGCCGCGCGGCGTGGTCGAGAAACCCCTGGAGGAGCTGGGCCCAGGGCTGATCGGTGCGGACCTCCAGCTCCGGGATGCGTCCCCCACGGAAGGTGGCGATGAGGTGATCCCGCCGGGCCTGTCCGGCCATTCGCCATCCCTCCCGAACGCGTGGATCACTGGAATCGACCTCGAGCACTTCGCCGGTTTCGGAATCTTGCAGGAGCACCCATCCCACATCGGGCAGTTCGAGTTCGCGCTGGTCGCTCAAGCGCAAGGCCATCATCTCATGCCGCTGATTGGAGGCCTTGATGGCGCGGGTCCAGCCCTCGGTGTCGGGGTCGTGGAAGTCCGAGAGCACGAAACTCAGCGTCGGTCGGGTGAAGAGGTTGTTCAGAAACTGCAGCGCCGCGCCAATCGAAGTCCCGGAATGCTTCGGCGTGGTGTAGAGCATCTCATGCAGCAGACGGGTGACGTGGGCGCGGGTTTTGCGGGGCGGGATGTACCGTTCCACTCGATCCGAGAAGAGGATGGCTCCAACTCGGTCGCCATCCCGCACGGCACTGAACGCCAGGGAGCCTGCCAGAATGGCGGCCATTTCACGTTGTGAGGCAACACCGGCCTTTGGATTCGCATCCGAGCCGAAGTCTCCGCTGGCCGAGATGTCGACCAGGAGCATGACCACTAGCTCTCGCTCCTCGACGTGACGTTTGATGAAGGGTTTGCGCAGGCGCGCCGTGACATTCCAATCAATGCGGCGGACATCATCGCCGGGCACGTACTCGCGCACGTCGGCGAAATCCATGCCCCGCCCTTTGAAGACGCTCCCCAATCGGCCACCCATCAGCTGCTCGCTCACCAATCGGGCCCGCACCTCCACGGATCGGAGGCGCTGGATGTAATCGTTGGGCAGCATGATGGGTGTGAGTTGGTCCGCCGATCCGACTCGGGATGACAGGAGCTTGGCCGCCTTATTCGGCGGTGGCGAGGTATTCGACGAGGTTACGGATGTCCTGCTTGGAGAGCAGTTCGCCAAATCCCTCGGGCATGCCCGAAAGGCCTTTCTCGCGACCGGTGATCTCGGATTTCTTGACGGTGATGAGTCCGTCTTCGGCCGAGTTGAGCACCAGCTCGGTCGCCGACTCCGATTTGATGACCCCCGCGTAGCTTTGACCGCCTTTGAGGTTCACCAGCACGTTCTCAAACCCCGCGGCGATCGCGGCGTTGGGATAGAGAATGCTCGTCAGCAGGTAGGCCCGCCCGTTCTTCTTGCCCAACCCGGTGAGTTCCGGGCCGACCTCGCCGCCTTCGCCCTGGACCTTATGGCAGCGAACACAACTGACCTCGGCCCGCTCGGCAAAAACCTTTTTGCCAGCTTCAGCGTCGCCTCCGACCAGGCAGGCCTTCCAGGCGGCGGAGGGATCTTTTGCATCGAGACGGCTCTTGTATTGGCTGAGCAACGGCTTGAGTGATTCGCGCTCTCCCGCCGCCTCCACGACATCGAGTTCCAGTTCTGGCGCCACGGTGCCCGCGAGCACGCCTTCCATCCAGTTTTTCAGGAGAGCCTCGGCCTCGGCAGTCTTCACCGAGCCCAGTGTGGCCAATGCCGATTGTTTTTCGGTGACCGTGCCGGAGGCCAAGGCCTTTTCCAGAGGCGCTGTGGATCCGCCAGCTGCGGAGCCACCCCCGGATCCGGCATTGCGGGCGGCGACCGGCGGCGCCTCGACAGCGAGTTGGGTGGCCAAGCTGCGGACCTTTTCATCCTTGTCTTCTCGGGCGGCGGCCAGAGCAGGTGCGTAGTCGGGTGTTTGCAGGAGCGACAGGGATCGTAGAGCGTCTGAGCGTGCGGCGCCGTCGGCGGAACCCTGAATCACCAGTGCGGACAGCGCGGGCGAAGCCTCGGTGATCTTGAGAGTCCCCGCGGCTCGGGCAGCGGCGGCGCGGACCGCGTTCGGCGCCGAGGCCAGTAGGGCGTTGGACACCGGTTTCAATGCCTCATTGGGCACCTTTTCGGAACGGGCGAACGCAGTCGGACGCCAGAGTCCGGTGATGCGATCGCGGCCGGAATTGGCGGGCCACTGGCTGAGGGCGTCGATGGCCTCGGCCCGGAGATTCACCGGGGCGTCTTCACGGGTTGCATAGGTGGCCAGGGCTTTGGCGGTGGCCTCGGTGCCGAAGCGGTAGTTGGCGTTGAGGACCCGACGCATCAACGGCGCCTCGGTCAGGCCGGGGCGCTCGACCAAGCGGGCCAGAGCTTCCAGGGCTCCCGGAATGGGCTGGTCGTTGATGGCACGAGCGGCCTCGGTGACGATGCGGGGTGAGGCATCCCCGAGGAAGGAAGCGATCTCATTGCGCTCCAGTTTGCGCATCGCCAGCAGGATTCCCATGCGCACCGATTCGTTGGGGTGTCGCACGTGATTGATCAGTGCGTCGATGTCGTTGGCTCCGATCAGTGCCGTCACTCCGGCGTGTCGCAAATAGGGATCCTTGTCGGCGTTTTCTGCCAGCAAGTCGAAGAGCGCGGGGATCGATTCCCGGCGGCCCAGCTTGCCCAGAGCGATCGTGCTGAGGGTGCGTGTGTGCAAATCGCTGTCGTGGGTCAGTCGGATCAGTGCCTCGTAAGAGCGACCGTAGCGGGCGTCGCCCAGCACGGTGGCGGTCACGGCGCGCACCTTCGCATCGGTGTCGGACAAGAGTGGGATCAACCGTTCCAGCGACTCCACTCGGGTGCCCGACACGCTCGTGTTGCGCTGGGCGCGAGCGATTTGTCCGACACCCCAGATGCCATGCAGACGGGCCTGGAGGGTTTTGCCGGAGAGGGCCGCCTTGAGCAGGGACTTGTCGTCTTGACGTGCGGCCAGCTCAAATTGAGAACCCAGTCGGACCCGGTAATTGGGGTGCAGAAGCCCCTTGGTCAATTCGCTGGTGGATCGCTGGGAGAAGCCGGCCGCCAAAAAGGCCTGAGTCTCGCGTACCAATTGCGACTGCGAATGGCGCGGGTCGGAGAAGCGGTAGATGCGGCCCTTGCCCACGGGTTCCCAGCCATCAAACCAGTCGAGCACCCAAAACGAACCATCGGGACCCCAATGGCCATCGGTGGCATTGATCGACCAGATGAACTTCTGGTCGTCCACGATTTCGAAGCCTGCGCCCTTGGCCTTGTGCTTGAACTTCCATAAGCCGGATCCACTGGAGCTGCCGCGGAAATCGCACAGGGTGAAGGTGTCGTTCCACTCGGGGCCGCTGCCAGTCCCCTCGTAGTAGCTGACGCCGCTGGGGCCGGAGGAGATGTTCTTGATGGGAGGGGTCAGGTAGGCGGGCTGAGAGTCATTCTGTGGATGCCACATCTTCTCAGAATTCCAGGGGCCGCGGGGATTGGGGGCACTGCGGCCTTCCAGGAATTGCCAGCCGATGCGCCAACCGCTGTCGCCCCCTTCGACCAACCAAGTCCAACGCGCCTGATCGCCGCCGTCCGAATTGTTGTCGCCGGTGAAGAGATTTCCCCACGCATCGAAGACCATGTCCTGCGGATTGCGAAGGCCCTGATAGATCATCTCGAGATGCGAGCCGTCGGGTTCGCAGCGGAAGACTGCCCCGCTGTCCGCGGTTCCCACCAGGTGCCCTTCGGTCCGGATCATCGAGGCGCGATCACCGATAGAGAAGTAGAGTCGACCATCCGGGCCGAAGACCAGACCGTGCAGGTCGTGCCCAAGGAACCCGACGCGGATCCCGTGACCATAGCTGATGCTGCGGCGTTCGTCGGCGATGCCGTCCCCATCGGCGTCACGGAGTCGCCAGACATTGGGTATGTTCGCAAAAAAGACATCCTTGCCCCGCGCCAGCACGCCTGCGGCCACGCCGTCCAGTGGGCTGGCGAAGTTCTCGGCGAACACGGTGGAGACCGTAGCCTTGCCGGCACCCTGAGGATCGCGAAGAAGGCGAACGCGCTCGGTGTTGGTGTAGTAGCCGGCCATCTGATCGGGTTTGAGGTGCCGTTGCATCATCGCCAGACGGTCATCCACCGACTTGCAGGCGAGGTCCTCATCGAGCCAGTCCATGATGCCGCGGATGTCAGGGACTCCCCGCCATGCGCGAAAACTTTCGGCCACGAAGACGCGGCCGTCGTCGGCGACATCGAAAGCGACGCCGTGGGCGACATTGGGTTCGGCAGCCCAGAGTTCGGCCTTCCAACCCGCCGGGTAAGTGAAGCGTTTGATGGCGCGTTCGGCCTCGTCTGAAGCGGCCGCGATGGTCGGGGCTTTGAACGATGTCTGTTGAGGGCCGAGCTTGTGTTGAGCGTGGGTGGAAACCGCGGTGGTGGCGGCGGCTCCCAGAGTAATGGCGGCCAGGCAACGGCGCAGGATGGCGGACGGAACAGGCATAAAGTATTGGAGGGTATGAAGGATGTCGGGTGAAGCAAGCGACCGCTGGTCCGGAACAACAGAAAATCCCCGTCACTTCAGTGCGGGGATTGTCCAAGACCGAGTACCGGGGACCGGGATGGGGTCTCGGGGGTCAGCGTCTGCGGGTGACAAGAGCCCAGGCTGCCAAACCGAGTCCGGCCAAGGCCCAGGTTCCAGGCTCGGGCACTGTTGTTGGCATCACATCGAGGGTCATGGCGTCTAGGCTCAGATGTTCGCCGGTCGCCTTGAAAGTGAGGTTGAAATCTTTGACGCCTGGATCGGAGACATTCCAGCTGTAGGCCAGCGAAATGTTGTTACCCGGAAAGCCTTGGGACGGGGACACTGCCAGTGTCGTGGGCGTGCCTCCCAGCGACACAGGTTTGTCTTGGGAGATGTAGTTCAAGCGCAGCCCCGAATAATCGATTTCGGTGCCGAGTGTTCGGATCTGAAAAGAAATTTGGGCGATCGGCTGGAGACCGCTGTAGTTCAACTTGAAATTGCCCGCTCCACCAACGCCCACGTAGATATTGCCGCTGCCGAGCACGGCGCCCACGGGATCTAGTTGGGTGAGGGTTGCTCTGCTGCCCATGTTGGAACCGTTCATGTCCGGTTGGTTGGCGACATTGTAGCCCGAGGAGAAGCGTTCCCATCCGGCGACCTCGGTGCCAGCGACCCCTCGAAAATACGGGGCATAGAAGCCGTTGGTGGCGGCCGAGGTATTGGGGATCAGCGTGGCAGCGACCAAGGCTGCGGCGAAAAATGATTTCTGGATGTCCATGATACTCTGGAATGCCTTCGGGTCGTGCCCGGTTTTCGGGTCGAAACGAACGGCGGGTAAAAATTGCACAGAGATCAGAATCGGCGACTCAAAATCTTCTCTCGATGCACTTTTTGGGCGAGCGAGTCAGGCCGCCTTGCGGCGAATTCCAACGATGCGGAAGGCTGCCTGCTGGAGGACCAAGGCCTCATCCAGATCGGCGCTGACCAGTTTGCGGTTGGCCTCCAACAGGATGCCCATCGCCTCGACCAACTCTTCGGTCCGATAATTGGCGGCTTGTTTCATGGCCTGAAACAAGACGAAGGGGTGGGATGCCAGCGGGTTGAAACGTCGGTCGGTCGGCATCGAAGAGGCCGGGATTCGGTCGAGCTGGCTCTTGAATGAGTTGTAGTCGCGAGAGGGTTTCAGAGAACCGTTGGACAACAGTTCCTTGAGCATCAGCAACGAGCGCACTTTGGAAATCAGACCATAGAGGAGGCCAATCTCGGACTTGCGTTTGTCGGTGCCCACCCGGATTTCCCACAATTCTTCATCCAAGGTGCGGAGGAGTTTGGCCAGATCGCGGTCTCCCAAGGCCTCAGCCAGAGCGAAGGCTCGAGCGATCTTCTGCCGGGAAACACACAACTGGATATCGCTCAGAGTGATGGTGTTCCGCTGGCCGGTGTAAAGGGC
>CANHYD010000012.1 GCA_947464705.1 Verrucomicrobiota bacterium
GACCCATGGTGGAGTGGGAGGGAGAGGTCACGGTGACCATCGGATGAGGAGGACGCATCGCGCGGATCCCGGCGACCATGTAGGCCAATTGTCCGAGCCGCTTCTTCTGCGACCAGTCCACTCCTGCGATGGCTCGGGCGGAGAGACCGGTGCCGGCGAGGAGGGCGAAGCAGCGGGTCTCGGGACGGCCATCGAGACCGGTGAAGGTCGCCTGAGGCAGGTCGATGCGGCGTTCGCACCCTTGCCGGATGACCTGCCAAGCGGCGGCGAAGTCGGAGGGAATCCCGAGTTCCTTGGCGAGGACATTGACCGTGCCGAGCGGAATCACGGCCAACCGGGTCCTGTCGAGAGCCCCGGGCACATCGGCCAATCCGTTCAGAACCTCATTCACCGTGCCGTCTCCACCGGCAGCGACCACCGTTTCACAGCCTTCCCGCGCCAGATCCGCCGCGAGCACACGCGCGTCTCCCGGTCCGCGGGTGGGGAGGACGCGGATTCCGGAGCCGAGTTCCGAAAGCCGATCCCGGAACCGGAGCGCCTTTTCTCCCTGGGCGGTGGGGTTGAACAGGATCCCGATCACAGATCCTAGGGTCGAGCTCGTCTCACCGTTCGATCAATCCTCAACTACGGGGGAATGGAGCTCGTACACGCGTGAAACGCGGAAGACCAACAACGGTCGGCCCGTGCTCGGTCATGGCCCGATGAGAATGGCCAAATCAATCGCGATCTGACGACTCGCCACGAATGCCAACGGCAACCGGAGAGGTCGGCGACTCAATTGCTTCCAGCCCAAGGAGTCCTCCCTGCCGGCATCCAGGGTCGTAGGACGCACAACGCATCAAGTCCCCTCTTCGCAGTCCCTCACCGTCGAACCTGAGTCGCCGAGTGGTCGATAAACGTCCCCTCCGAGGATTTGCAACCAATGCGCGGTCTCGGAGGTGGGTTCATCGTGTCCTCGAATCTCAATGACAGTGCAAACCAGACTCGCTGGTTTGGCGTTGTTCAGGCTGCGATACCGCAAACTCGGTAGAGTCGGCGTGCCGGAGTCGTATCAGGAGCCCCATCGAACTCCGGCACATTACCCTTCAACCAATAGCTCGCTGAGACCCGGAAGCCGCCCGGGCCGCTGGCACACGCGCTTTCACCTCTTCGATGAGCCGCTCCACGGAGAGTCCATGCTTCTGTCGGAGGTAATCGACGCTGGAGGCGTGCTCAATGAACTGGTCGGGCCAGGCCAAGCGATACACCGGCGTCTGAATGTCTGCTTCGCTGAAGCACTCCAAAACGGCGCTGCCGTAGCCGCCCATGGCCACATGGTCTTCCAGTGTAGCGACGATGTCGGCGGCCGAACCGAAGAAACGGTGCACCTCGGTGTCGAGCGGCTTGAAGTAGCGGGGATTGATGACCGCCACATCGAAGCCGTCGGCGCGCAGTTTTTCAGCGGCTTGACGGGCCAACGTCAGCATGGGGCCAAGCCCGAACAGGGCCACCTTCACCGCACCGGGCTTGTTCTCGAACTGCGAGTCCACCTTGGCCTTGCCGATTTCGATCACGGCGGGCTGGTCTTTGATGGGCACGCCTTCGGCATTGCCGCGCGGGTAACGGATGGCCACCGGATGCGACTGCAAGGTCGCCGTGAACATCATGTCCTGAAGTTCATCCTCGTCGGCCGGGGCCATGCCGATGATCAGCGGCAGACAGCGCAAGTAGGAGATGTCGAACAACCCGTGGTGGGTCGGACCGTCATTGGCGCTTAGGCCGGCGCGGTCCATGCAGAAGATCACCGGGAGGTCTTGGAGACAGACATCATGATGGATGCAGTCGTAGGCCCGCTGGAGGAAGGTGCTGTAGATGGCCACCACCGGATGGAAACCCATGGTCGCCATGCCGGCGGCGAAGATCACCGCGTGCTCCTCGGCAATTCCGACGTCGTAATACTGGCCGGGGACCGCCTGCTCCAGAATCTTGAGGCTGGTTCCGCTGGGCATGGCCGCGGTAATGCCGACAACGGATTTGTCCTTTTGGCACAGCTTCACCATCGTCCGGCCGAACACTTCCTGCCACATCGGGGCCGCTCCGTCCTTCGGAGGCGGAGTCTGGCCCGTCGCCGCGTCGTAGGCGCCCAGCCCGTGGAATTTCTCCGGGTACTTCAGCGCAGCCTCGTAGCCCTTACCCTTCTGCGTGAGCACATGGATGACCACCGGCTCATTGCAGGTCTTGGCGAACTCCAGGGTGCTGACCAATAGGGGAATGTTGTGCCCATCGATCGGTCCCAGGTACCGCAGGCCGAATTCCTCGAACAACAACGCGCTGCCATGCCCGCCACGGCCATCCGCATCAACGGGGTTATGGGCCTGCTCCAAGGCCAGCGAATTGGCGATTCCCTTGAGAGCCTCCTCGGCCTTGGCTCCCAGCATGGCCACCTGTTCACCGCGGGGCAACCGCTTGAGCCAATTGTTGAAATCGCGGGACAACCGGTTGTAGCGAGGGCTCGCCGTCAGTTTGCCCAGGTATTCAGCGATGGCGCCGACGTTCTTGGCGATGGACCACTCGTTGTCATTGAGAATGCCAATGAACTTCTTGGTGGTGCACTTGATGTTGTTGAGCGCCTCGAAGCTAATGCCGTTGGTCAGGGCTGCGTCACCGAAGATGCAGACCACGTTCTCGTCGGTCTTCTTCTGGTCGCGCGCCGCGCACATGCCCAGAGCGGCAGACAACGCCGTTCCGGCATGACCGGCACCGTAGCAGTCATGCTCGCTCTCCGTTCGGAGGGCGAACCCATTGAGGCCATCGGTGGTCCGGATGGTCCGGAACCGGTCTTTTCGGCCGGTCAGGATCTTGTGGACATACACCTGGTGACTGACATCCCAGACAAACTTGTCCTTGGGAGTCTCGAAGACCCGGTGCAGGGCGATGGAGAGTTCAACGACCCCGAGATTGGGGCCAAGGTGCCCGCCACTCTTGGCCAACCCTTGAATCAACTCCTGCCGTATATCAACGGCCAGTTCGGTGAGTTGCTCAGGGGTCAACTTCTTGACGTGCGACGGGTGATCCACCATTTCGAGATATCGGCTCATGTTGTTGGGACTACGGACAAAAAACAATTTCCTCAGGCCGCACCCAAGGAGTCTTCCGAGAGCGGTTGGGTCGACAGTACGCCTTCGAGGCTTTCCTCCAACTTGCGTACCTTGACTTCGGCTTCACTGAGCCGGTCCTGACACAGCTTGGCCAACGCGGCACCTTCTTCGAAGCGCTGGATCAACTGATCCAAAGGCAAATCGTCGGACTCCATCGCCTCAACGATGGACTCCAGCTTCTTTAACGACTCCTCGAACGAGGAGCCATTCTCCGCCGTGGGAGCGGATTTGGCAGCCTTTGACACGGCCGGAAAATGCGTCGAAAGACGGGGTTTTGCCTAGCGGTAATTTAGGATCGGCTCGCAGCAAGGCTTCCAGACACCCCTCGCGGCAGAGCTCCTTGGAGTGATCAGGCCAGTTCTTTGGTGTTCCCCTTTGAGGGGAGAAGGCGTTTGAATCACCCCGTGCTGAGCACGCTACGGATCAAGAATTTGGCGCTGGTAGCGGACCTCACCTTGGAGCTGCAACCAGGCTTCTGCGCCATCACGGGAGAAACCGGGACCGGCAAGTCGGTCATCCTCGGGGCGTTGAACCTCGTCCTCGGACGTCGCGCCGACCGGGGTGCCCTGCGATCCGGGGCCGAGTCGTGCACGGTGGAGGCGGTCTTCGATGTGCAAAACCTGCGAGCCCCGCTACCTCGGTTCCTTGAAGAGCGGGGTCTGGAACCCTGCGAGTCGGGGCAACTGGTTCTCAAGCGGACCTTCACTGCGGCGGGCACCAACCGGCAATTCGTCAACGGCAGTCCCACCTCGCTGGCCACTCTGGAGGAAATGGGGGGGTGGCTCATCGATCTCCATGGCCCGCACGACCATCAGTCCCTGCTCCAACCCCGGCTTCAACTGAGCTTGGTGGACGCCTACGGAGGACTGGATTCGCAACGGGAATCCTTTGCCGAACGACTGGGCCGCAGGTCGCGCCTTCAAGCAGCCAAGGCCGCGCTCATCGTGGACGAGCGCACCTATGCGCAACAAATCGACCTGCTTCGCCACCAGGTCCGGGAGATCTCCGAGGCCCGACTGCGGCCCGGTGAGGAAGCCGAGCTGGAGGCCGAGCACAGCCGGGCCGCGAACGCAGCGCGACTCCTCGAATTGTCGCAGACTGCCCTGGCCACCCTCGGTGAGGCGGATGACGCCACCCTCACCAGCCTCGGCACTGTCGGGCGTTCTCTCCAGGATCTCGCACGGATCGATTCCGGTGCCCAAGCTCTGGTGGAAATCCAAGTCCAGGCCGCCGGGTTGCTGCGGGAATTACAGAGCGAACTGTCCCGCTACGCCGACCGGATTGATCTGGATCCCCAACGTCTGGCCGAGCTTGAGGAGCGCTTGAACCTCCTCCAATCGCTCCAACGCAAGTACGGGGGCTCTGTCGATGAGGTCATCGCGTTCGGTGCGGAAGCTCGACAACGGCTAGAATCTCTGGAGGGCCGAGACGCCGAATTGGAGCGAATCAACCGCGAACTTCAAGTGCTAGAGGCCGAGCTTCGAACGCTTGGCCAAGCGCTCTCGGAGCGTCGTCAGTCGGTGCTGTCGGGCTTGAACCGCGCGGCCGAGGGCGAACTGTCCAGCTTGGGATTCCGGCAGAGCCGCTTCGAGGCGGCTCTCACCCACGACCCGGACCCCGCCCACGCCACCGAAACCGGGATGGACCGGATGGAATTTCAATTCGCTCCCAATCCGGGTGAGCCTGCACGCCCACTGAGGGCTATCGCCTCCAGTGGCGAACTCGCCCGGGTCATGCTGGCCCTGAAGACCGTCTTGGCCGACCAGGATGCGGTTCCCGTTTTAGTCTTCGATGAGGTCGATGCAAATGTCGGAGGCGAGACCGCCCACGCGGTCGGTCAGAAGATGGCGACCATCGCCTCAAAACACCAGGTGCTGTGCATCACGCATCTAGCCCCGGTCGCCGCGGCGGCCTCGACCCATTATCAGGTGATGAAGGAAGTGCGCGAGGGTCGCACCGAATCGCGCATCCAGACGCTGGATGCCTCCGAGCGCATCGCAGAACTGGGCCGAATGCTTGGGGGTGGCCCGGCCGCCCAGCGGCATGCTGAAGAACTCCTGAAACCTCCGGCCAGGCGCGCTTCCTGAAATTTCGGTCTCTCGATTTTCCGACCATGCCTCCCATCCAATCGTTGACCTACACGCGGTTCAACCTGGCGCTGGCTCACTCCTGGGCCATCGCCACCGATGTGCAGTCGGGTCAGGTGCGCGGCAAGTCGGAGTATCCGGTGGTGTTCGTAGTTTTGAAGGATGCCCAGGGACGGTCCGGCCTGGGTGAGGCGTCTCCGTCGAGCCAGTATGGGGAGACTTGGGAAACAGTTTTCCAATTCCTGCGACAAATCGATGCCTCCCGACTCTCCTTCGACGACGTGTCGGCATCACGGGCCTACCTCGAATCCTTGCCCCATCCGAGCATGCCGGCCCGATGTGCCGTCGACATCGCACTGCTCGACGGAGCCGCCCGAGCCGCTGGTCAACCCCTGCACCGGTTCCTCGGTCTCAAGTACCCGGCGACCGGGGCTCTTTCATCGTTCACTATTGGACTCGATACCCCGGATCGAATGGAGGCCAAGGCGCGGGAAGCAGCCCGGTACCCGATCTTAAAGATGAAACTGGGGGCCCCCACCGACGCGGCCAACTTGGCGGCCGTGCGACGGGCGGCACCGGGCAAGCTCATCCGGGTGGATGCCAATGCGGCCTGGAAGACCCGTGAGGAGGCGCTGGAGCGAATCCTCGACCTCGCCGAGGACGGACATATCGAGTTCGTGGAGCAACCCATGCCCCCGGACACGAGCGAGGCGGATGCGATTTGGCTGAAAGAGCGTTCCCCCCTGCCCCTCATCGGTGACGAATCGTACCAAGATGCCCGCAACGCAGAATCCTGCGCCTGTCGATTCCACGGGGTGAATGTGAAACTGGTCAAGACGGGCGGAGTGACCGCGGCCAAGGAGGCCCTCGAGGCTGCTCGAAGACTGGGCCTCAAGACGATGCTCGGCTGCATGATCGAGTCATCGGTCCTCATCAGCGCCGCGGCACACCTCACCTCTCTCACCGATTGGCTCGATCTCGACGGGAACGTTCTCATCACCAACGACCCCTTCGAAGGAGTCCGCAATTCAGACGGTCGTATCTCCTTCGAAGGCGCTCCGGACCCCTTCGGGTTGCAGACTTCAGAGCGCGCCGGCATCCAGGGTCTCCCCCTCGGGCAGGTTTGATCGTCCCGGCGAGATCCGCAGTTCGGGTCGAAAACCCCGATCGATAGACCCGACTCCTCGCCCGGTTGCCATCGCTCGACTCCCTCGAAGGTCCGGTCGTTTCGGTACATCACCCAAAAAACGGCCGCCCAAAAACAAAACGGGCGAGAGTCTCTTTGGAAAGACTCCCGCCCGCCTGAAACAAAACTCTCGGATTATCAGGCCTGAGCGCCCGCAACCGAAACCCCTCCAACCGGGGCCACCGCGCCCATGGCAGGGCGCTTGCCCTTGTGCCACCACACGACCAGTGCGCTGGCGATGTAGATGGAGGAATAGGTACCGGTGATGATGCCCACCAGGAAGGTGAAGGCGAAGTCGTTGATGGCGCCGCCACCGAAGACGTACAGGGAGATCGTCGCCAGGAACACCGTTCCGGAGGTGATGATCGTGCGGCTCAAGGTTTGGTTCAGCGCACGATCGATGATCTCGTTGAAAGAGCCGGCAACCCCCATCTTCAGATCTTCGCGGATACGGTCGAAGATCACGATCGTATCGTTGATTGAGAAACCGATGATGGTCAGGAGGGCGGCCACAAAGGTGGCATTGAACTGACGTCCCTCGCCCACGGTTCCGGTCAGGCAGTACCAACCGATGGTCATGAGAACGTCGTGCGCCACCGCCACCACCGCGGCAACCGCGAAGCTGAACTCATAGCGGAAGGCCACGTACACCAGAATACCGAAGAGCGAGAGCACTGAGGCGATGACGCCGGATTTCTGAATCTCCTTACCGATGGTGGCTCCAACCGAGTCCATGCGGACCCGCTCGAACTTGGACTCCGGAAACGCCTTCTTGAGCACTTCCTCGGCCTTCAGACCGGCATCCTTGGCGGCCGTGATGGACAAGTAATCGCGCTTGGTCGATCCGGCCCCTTCGGTCTGGTACTGGATCCGGGTCTCGCCAATGCCGCCCTTGGAGAGAGTCTCGCGGACCTTCTCGGTTTCCACCCGTTGGGAGAAACGCAACTGCAGCTCATCGCCACCCGCGAATTCGATACCGAGCATGTTGTTGCCCCGGACGAAGACGCCGTAGCCGATGCCCACCACGATGAGCAACCACGAGGCGATGAACGCCGGCTTGGCGAAGTTCAGGAACCGGATGTTGGTTCCCTTGATGATGTGCAACATCGGCAGGGACTTGAGGAGGTCCTTGGCGAGCAGGAAGTCAAAGATCAACCGGGTCACGACCAGGGCCGTGAACATGGAGACGCACAGACCGATGGTGAGCGCTGTGCCGAAGCCCTTGATCGGACCCGTGCCCATGATGATCAAGAGCACCGAGGAGATCAGGGTCGTCAGGTTGGAGTCGAAAATCGTCCCGAAGGCCTTGTCGTAACCCGAGGAGACAGCACCCCGCACCGACTTGCCGGCGGCCAACTCTTCACGCATGCGCTCGTAGATGAGCACGTTGGCATCCACCGCCATACCGATGGTCAGAACGATGCCGGCGATGCCCGGCAGTGTGAAGGTCACATCCAGAGAACACATCACACCCAGCATGATGAGGATGTTCAGGATCAAGGCCACGTTGGCGACGAGCCCAGCCGTCAGGTAGTAGACGATCATGAACACCGCCACACCACCCACGCCCAGCAGCGTGGCCATCTTGCCCGAGGCAATGGCATCGGCTCCCAACGAGGGATCCACGCCGCGCTCTTCCTTGACTTCCAAGGGAGCGGCCAAGGGGTTCTCCAGGGAGGTGGCCAGTTCAAAGGCTTCCTTGTCCGTAAAGGACCCGGTGATCTGACCGTTGCCGCCCAAGATGGCTCCGTTGATGCGCGGGGCCGAAATCACCTCGCCGTCGAGGATGATCGCCATGCGCTCACCGATGGCCGCCTGAGTGATTTCACCGAACAGTTGGGCACCATCGGGCTTCAGGCTGAAGCTGACATACGGAGAGCCCGTGGCCGGATCGTGTCCAACACCAGCGCCTTCGACGTGCTTGCCAGAGAGTCCTCGCTCCGAGGTGCGCTTGACCAAAATGGCCTGCGGAATGCGCTGACCCGGCGTTCCGCTCGGCACCATCTCATACATCCGGACATAACCGGGAGGCACCACACCGCGGGAAATCTGTCCCTCGCTGTCCGGGTGCACCATGCGGAACTCGAGGAAGGCCGCCTTCTGAATTTGCGCCTTGGCCTGCAGCTTGTCGGACTCACTCAACCCCGGAAGCTGCACCAAGATGCGGCCACCGCCCGCCGGGGCGATCACCGGTTCAGCGACACCAAAGCGATCGACGCGACGACGCAACACCTCGACCGCCTGCTCCGCGATGAAGTCAGCATTCATCAGGACACCGGCATTGGTCTGAGCGCGGCTCATGTCCATCTCGAGGAGGAACTGGGTGCCACCCTGCAAATCGAGGCCCAGACGGAACTGTCCAGCCGCCGAACGCTGCACCCGGTTCAGGATGCCGCGGGTCACATCACGCTCCACGGCCGCGTTGATGTAATTGCTGGGGAAGAACGGACGGATGTCGTTGGTGCTGATGGCCACCAAGAGGTTCGAGTAGGTGATCCCGGGGGCACGGTCCGAATTGGACGCATCCAACTGCTGGGCCTTCTTGACGATCTCATCGAACGTCTTGTTGGGGGTCGAAGACTGTTGCTCGAAGGCCTCAATGAGGTTTTTCGAGGTAGGCGGGTAGATTTCGCTGACCGACCATGCCACGACCAGCAGGATCAGGACGAGTTTCCAGAGATGGCTACGGTTCATGGGAAAACGTATTAGGAGGCCGTGGTTCCAGGCACCACTTCACCGATGGCTGCCTTAGTGATCTCGATCTTGGATTCGCCTGAGCGAATGGTGACCGAATTGTCCTTGATGCCCACCACGATGCCGACGATACCGGAGGTAGTAGTCACCTTGTCGCCGGCCTTCAGCTCATTGAGCATCTTCGCCTGCTCCTTGGCCCGCTTCTGTTGGGGACGAATGAGCATGACATAAAAAATGATCCCGAAGAACACCATCATGCCAACCTGCATGAACATGGCTTTCTTCTGATCTTCCGGTGAGGCGCCCGCAGGCGGACCGCCCAGGGCCAGCATGGCGACGTATGAATTGGACAACATGTGTTGCAAAGTGAAGGCGGGAGACTACGGAGGGCTGGAATCTTGGCAAGCGCCCGTTCCAACACTCTGCCTAGGGATTTTTCAAGGGGGGGACACCGGAATGAGACAATTTTTCCCGCCGGCTCTGGTGATCCCGTTCTCGGCATTCCCTGAAAAACCTGCTGAACTCGGTGCGTGAAACTGTCGGAACTGCACTTGGGCCAGCGTGTCGTCCATCCTCAACTGGGTGAGGGAGTGGTCAAGGCCATCAACGAATTCGCCGCAGAGGTCCTCTTCCTAGAGGGTCGAAAACCCATCGAACCGGAAACCAGCGGGCTGATGGCCAGCGAGGCTCAGGCAACGCTGTCCGGCCTGCCCATGCCGCTGGAGTCCCTGATCGACCGGGTGGTTGATGCCGCCGTGAATCGCTTGGGAATCGAGCGGCCCGAGGGCTCGGTCCATGAACTGGCCTCGCGTTGGAAGACCGGCAAGTTAATCCTGCAACCTTCCGACCCGTCCCTGCAGTCCAAGGAGGTGGAGCTGGAGTTGTTTTTCCACAAACTCGTCCTCATGCGCAATCAACTGCGGGTCCTCGAACAGAAGGTCAATTCGAGCGAAGCCCTGACCGCGGCTGAAAAGTTCGATTGGCAGCAATACATAACTCGGTGCTACGGCTCGATGACCACCTTCAACCTGCTCTTCAAGGAAAAGGAATCCTCCTTCTGAGCGGTTTTAGAGTTGCCAAGACTTGCCAATCGCGGGTTTCCACCAAGACTGCGCGTCAAAATCCCCTGCTTCCTGAACGTCTTTCCCTGAACGTACCGACGCCATGCACCTTGCGACGCTCGACTGGATCATCATCGCCGCCACATTCGTCCTCTATTTGGCCATCGGGCTCTTTGTCGGAAAATCGGCGGGCAAGGACTACGAGAGCTACTTCTTGAGCGGACGCACCATGCCGTGGTGGCTCTTGGGGACTTCGATGGTGGCGACAACCTTTGCCACCGATACCCCCAATCTGGTGGCGGGCATCGTGCGCCGCGACGGGGTCTTCGGGAATTGGGTCTGGTGGGCGCTGCTTCTGACCGGAACCACCACGGTGTTCCTCTTTGCCAAGCTGTGGCGACGGAGCGGCATGATGACCGACATCGAATTCTACGAGCTCCGCTACTCGGGTCGCCCAGCGGCCTTCCTGCGGGGCTTTCGTGCCGTCTATCTGGGCATTTTCTTCAATATTCTGGTGATGGCCAATGTATCACTGGCCGCCATCAAGATCGGCGGGGTGATGTTCGGCCTCGATCCGGTCATGACCATCGCTGTGGCCTCAGTGGTCACCGTGGCCTACAGCATGGTTGGCGGACTCACCGGGGTGCTGCTCACCGACTTGGTGCAGTTCATCATCGCGATGGTGGGTGCTGTCTGGGCGGCGGTGCATGTGGTGGGGCTGCCTCAGGTCGGCGGCTTGGGCAAGCTCCTGGCCGATCCTCGCGTCCAAGCGAAGATGGACATCGTCCCCAATATGGCGACGACACCCCACGATTTGGTGATGGCGGTCTTCTTGATCCCGCTCTTGGTCACCTGGTGGAGCATTTATTACCCGGGAGCCGAGCCGGGCGGCGGCGGCTACGTGGCCCAGCGACTCTTGGCCGCCAAGAACGAAAAGCACGCACTGGGTGCCTGCCTGTTCTTCAACGTGATGCACTACGCGCTCCGCCCCTGGCCGTGGATCCTGGTGGCACTGGCCTCGCTGGTGGTTTTCCCGGATGTGGCCTCGCTCCAGGCCCGCTTCCCTCATCTCGATCCCAAGATCGTTCAAGACGACCTGGCCTACCCAGCCATGCTCACGTTCCTGCCCCAGGGACTGATGGGCATCATGGTGGCCTCGCTGGCTGCCGCCTACATGAGCACCATGTCCACTCAGGTAAACTACGGTTCCTCCATCGTGGTCAGCGATCTCTACTTGCGGTTCATCAACCCCAAGGCCTCCGACTCGCAGCAAGTCTGGTTGGGCCGGATTGTCACGGTGGTGCTGATGTTCACCTCGTGCTGGTTCGCGCTTCAGATGAAGGACGCCCTGTCCAACTTCAACCTGATGATGCAAGTCGGCGCAGGCACCGGGTTGGTGCTCATCCTTCGGTGGTTCTGGTGGCGCATCAATGCCGCAGCCGAGATCGCAGCGATGACGCTTTCCTTTGGTATGGCGATCTTCTGGCACTATTCGAGCATCGGCCACGATGTCCCCGCCTGGAAACAGATGGTGATTGGTGTGGCGGTCACCACCGCAGGGTCGCTTCTGGTCGCCCTGCTGACAGGCCCGACCGAAACCCAAAAACTCCGCGAGTTCTATTCCCGGGTGCAGCCCGGAGGGGCCGGATGGACGCCCATTCTGGAGCGCGCCGAGCATGAGCGCATCCAAATCCAGGACCCCAGGCTGGGCAGAGGTTCCGACCTCGGCATCGGCATCGTCTGCTCGATCCTTGCCTCGGTCGGCATTTGGGCGCTGATCTTCGCCGGCGGCTGGGCCATCTACGGACGCTGGGGCCAAGCGGGCGGTGCCTTGGCGGTCACGGTGGTGTGCGCGGCCTTGCTGCCCTCGTTCATCGCAAAACTACGGATCCGCGACTGATCCGCCCCTGCAAGCCACCCCCCCGCGGCAGATCCAAGGAGCCTGACAACAACACGGGCAGCAGGATCTGAAGTTGCTCCCCGACCCGCGCGTCCGCCATGCTGGGTTTGTCATGATCACTGAATCGGTTCAGTGCATGACAACCCAAACCCATGGCTGGACTCTCCATGTCACCCTTGCCGGGAACCCGTGTCGTCCGACACGCCGGAGATTTGCTGACGTTCACTCTCACGGCTCCCAACGGGCACATTGGCGATGGCTGGCAAGCCCGACTGCGCACCAATCTGGGGCGGGCCGAGCGGGTTCGTGAGGAGATCCTCCAATCCCACTTTGAAAAACTGCCCCTGGCCGGTGCCGCGTGGCGAGACCTGCCGCTGGAACTCACGCCCGAGGGTCAGTGGTCGATCACCCTGCCATTGACCGAGGTGGGGTATTTCAAGGCCAAGGCCTACGCGATCGATCCGAAAGGCTTCCAGCACTGGACGGCCGGACCCGATGTCGGCATTAGCATCCACCCGTCTTGGACCCGCACGGCCAACACGGTCTATTGCGCGTTCCCGCGGATGTTCGGGGAGTGGTCGAAGCACCGGCTGTCCACCGCCGAAGACCACCACACACCCATTCTGAAAGCGCTGGATCAGGAGGGATTCACCGTCATCCCCCCCAGCGGCACACTGCGGTCTCTCATCACGGAGCTGCCGCACATCATCGAACGGCTCGGGTGCCGCATCGTCCACTTGCTGCCGGTCAGCCCAACCCCCACCACGTTCGCACGATTCGGGCGCTACGGCTCGCCCTATGCGCTGCAACACCTGACCCAAATTGATCCAGCTCTGGTCGAGTTCGACCGACGCACCACCGGGGTGGACCAATTCCGGGAACTGGCGGTGGAGATCCATTCACGAGGAGCACGACTGATGCTCGACCTGGTCATCAACCACACCGGTTGGGGCAGCGCCGAATGGGAGGAACACCCGGAGTGGTTCCTGCGCAATCACGAGGGCGAGTTTGAAAGTCCGGGGGCTTGGAACGTGGTCTGGGAGGACCTGGTCGAAATGGATCAGCGTCACGTGGCACTCTGGGATTATTTGGCCGACGCCTTCCTCATCTGGTGCCGTCGAGGTGTGGATGGCTTCCGCTGCGACGCGGGCTACAAGATCCCTCCGCACGTCTGGCAGTTCATCACTGCGAAGGTCCGCCGGGAATTTCCAGACACCGTATTCCTGCTGGAAGGACTCGGCGGTCCGTGGGAAGCCACCGAGGCCTGCTTGGCCGAGGGTGGGATGCAATGGGCCTACAGCGAACTGTTCCAGAACCATGGCTCACTGGGGATCAGCGGCTATCTGGATCACCACCTCCAAGCCAGTGCCCGTTCCGGAATTCTGGTCCACTACAGTGAGACCCATGACAATTCCCGACTAGCGGCCAACGGCGGTGTGCCAGGCCAACCAGCCACCCCGGAAGGGCGTCGATGGTCGCTCTTCCGCAACAGTCTGGCCGCCCTGACGTCCATCCAAGGCGGCTTCGGGTTCACTGCCGGGGTCGAGTGGTGTGCGACCGAGCAAATCAACGTCCACAGCAGCCGGGGCTTGGCTTGGGGATCACCCAATTCGCTGGTACCCGAACTGTCGGCGCTGAATCGACTGATCAGCAATCACCCGTGCTTTTTCGATGGGGCCTCATTGCAGCGGATCAGCGAGCCTCAATCCAAGGTCTATGCCCTGCGTCGCGATTCGGCCGAGGGTCTCGACCGCGTCCTGGTATTGGCCAACACGGAATTCGAGGAGGAGCGTTCCATCGAACTCGATTGGTCCGTCTGGGAAGAGCTAGGGAAACCGACTCTCGACCTGGTGGGCCACCTGCCCGCTCCGCGGTGGCAGGAATTGACACCGTCGTCCGGGCAACCGAGTCGCCGGATCCGGATCACCCTCGCACCCGGAGCAACGCATTGCTTGTCCCCTTCGATCACTCCGCTCGGTCTCTCTGGAGATGTCTACCGCGACACCCGGCGTCGCGCCGACTGGGCCGCCGTGTGCCGGGGCCGCGTCAGTCGGGGAATCTTGGGTTGTTCAGCCCATTGGAAACAGGAAGCTGCGTGGGTATCGAGTGATCCGGCCGGATTCTTGACCGCTGCGGCTCACGATGAGTCCTGCCTGATCGACACCTCGGAGACCTACCGTCCCGTCATCGTCTGGCAGGCCCAAGATCGCAAACGCGTCACGCTCGTTCCCCCGGGGCACTGGTTGCTCATCCGTGACACCCACCGGTTCCGCATCCGAGTTTGCCCGCAACCCCACGGCCTCGAATACAACGAGGAATCCATCCCCATCGAGGAAGGGCACATTGCCGCGATTCCTCCCCTGAAACACCGTGGAGATGTCGTCCTCGAATTGGAGCGGTACGCCCCCACCGATCCTCGGATCCGAGCCACCCTGAGGTATTTGGACACCGTCCCCGCAGAATTGCCCTCGGTGCCTCCGGACCCACAGAACACCACCGTTTTGTTGACCAATGGCCGCGGCGGCATGGCCCGCCTCTGCCTGGACCTCGGCCAAATCCACTCTAAATACGACTGTCTCCTCGGTGCCAACCTCCACCCGGAGGTGCCGGTTGATCGGCACGTCTTCGCCAAGCGCATCCGCGTCTGGGTCAATGCCGATGGATTCATCTCCCCCCTCGACGCCTCGAATCTGGTGAATGTGGAAACTGCGGCGCCCACGCATTGGCGCTTCATCGCCAATGCCGGCGACGGACGCAGTGTCGAGATCCGGGTCGTGGCCGACATGCTGGAAGAAAAGAACATCACGGTCTTGCAGTTCAACCGACCGGCCACGGCGAGCCACGACTCGCGCTTCGGAAAACCTCTTCCTCCCTCGTTCGATGTCCGGCTGGTGGTTCGGGTGGATCTGGAGGACCGGAATTTCCACTGGGAGACCCGTCTCAATCCCGACAGTGAATCTCACTTCATGCAGGCAACGCGGGTCGTGCACAAGACCTCGGAAGACGGCAAACCGGCCGGAGCAATGGAAGGCTTTTCCTTTCAACCAGACCCGTCCCGAGGTCTGAAGGTGAGTGTGAGCGAAGGGCATTTCCATCCCGCCGTGGAATGGTGCCGGGACATCCCGCATCCGGTGGAATCCAGCCGAGGGATGAGTGGTTCCGGGGATGCCTACAGCCCGGGATGGTTCGAGATTGCCCTCAATCCGGGAGACTCCTCAATCATCACCGTCTCTGCCGAGACCACCGACATTTCCGACGAGGAGGTTTCTGGGTTCATCCAACGACGTCAGGGCCTGTCGGAGTGCACGACCGACTGTCCGTGGGAACTCCTCCTGCGACGGGCCATCGGCAGTTTCGTCGTCCGACGCGCCGATTCGGTGACCGTCATCGCCGGGTATCCGTGGTTCCTCGACTGGGGCCGGGATTCGCTCATCGCCGCCCGTGGGCTCATCACGGCCGATCGCTTCACAGAGGTCCGTCAGTTGCTCATCACCTTTGGTCGCTTCGAAGAGGGCGGCACTCTCCCCAATTCCATCCATGGTGAGAACGCTTCCAACCGGGAGACCAGCGATGCGTCGCTGTGGTATGGCATCGTCGCTGAAGAATTGGCCCAGGCGGACCCCCTGGGAGCCGAATCGGTCTTCGGACTGAGCACCGGCGATCGATCAGGACGAACCGTTCGGGAGGTCCTCCGTTCGATTGCTTCGGGCTATCTGGCGGGAACCCCGCAGGGCATCCGTGTCGACCCGGACAGTGCGTTGGTCTGGAGTCCCAGCCACTTCACCTGGATGGACACCAATCATCCTGCCGGAACGCCCCGTCAGGGCTATCCGGTCGAGATCCAGGTGCTATGGATCCGCCTTCTCCGATTGCTCGATCGCTTGGATTGCCCCCCGGCCCAGTCGTTCGAGGCGTGGGGCGTTTTGGCACGACGGGCCGAGATTTCCTTCCACCGGCTCTTTTGGATCGAGGAATTGGGATGGTTCTCCGATTGCCTGCACGCGCACCAAGATCAGCCCGCCGCGCGTGCGGTGCGCGACAACGCCCTCCGCAGCAACGCCCTCCTGGCTATCGCGCTGGATCTGGTCGATGGGGCCAAAGCCCGGCGCACGGTGCAGGCGGCGCAGCGCTACCTGGTGGTGCCCGGGGCGCTTCGGTCCCTGGCTCCATTGCCAGTCCATCCGCCATTGCCCGTCTGGCATCACGGACGGCTCCTGAACCACCCCGACGAACCCTACTGGGGTTCCTACCAAGGCGATGAAGACACGCGTCGCAAGCCCGCCTACCACAATGGCACCGCCTGGGTTTGGACCTTCCCGAGTTTCTGCGAGGCGGTGGTGAAGGCCTATGGCAAGAGCCCCGCCTCCATCGAGGCGGCTCGCGCCTACCTCACGAGCGTGGAAGCCCATTTGCTGCAAGGTTGTGTGGGCCAGTTGCCCGAGATCCTCGATGGCGATGCGCCCCACCTGCCCCGTGGCTGTGATGCCCAGGCTTGGAGTGTCACCGAAGTACTTCGGGTTTGGCGCTGGCTCCGCCGTTTGACGCCCACCGCCCAAAATTGATCCGCAGGGCCCAAACCCCGCGTTCGGTTTCGGATAAGCTGCGCCCCGGGATCCTCAACAATCCCGGGGAAGCTGAAGATCGAAATATCCGGGCTAAATCCTTCCCGAGGCCCTCGACCGTCTCCTAGGCTTTACACCGCACATGCGATCGAGCTCGGCATTCGACAAACTATTGGAGCGTTTGGTGGGAGGCTTGCTGCTTTTCGCGGTTGCCTGGCTGACCTTTTGGTTTGCCGGAGTGAATCCCCGGGAATCCGCGGTCGGCTTTGCAGCCATTGGCATGGCCTGGATCGTCTGGACCCTTCGAATGTGGGTCGAACCCACTCATCGTTTTCTGCTGCCTCCGGTCACCTGGGCTGTGGCCATCTTCTTCGGCTATGCCGCTTGGAGCTGTCACTCCGCCAGCGTGCCGTATTGGGCCCTCCAAGAGGTGTTTCTGATCGGAGTGTGTGCCGTGGCGTTCTTCACCAGCCTGCACAATCTCCATCGTCAGGAGACTTCAGGGTGGGTCGTAAACGGCCTGTTGGTCATCGGGCTTCTCTCCTCAGCCTACGCCATCGTCCAGTTCACCCAGAATTCGCAGAAGGTCCTGTGGGAGACTCAACCCTTGGTCTACTACAAGCGATACGGAGGCACCTTCGTCAACCCGAACCACCTCGCAGCATTCCTGCTGATGCTCATGCCGCTGGCCTTATCCCACGCCTTCTTGGGCCGGGGCGGCGTCGTGCAACGGATCATCGCCGGATATGCGGCCCTGGTGATGCTCGGAGGCATTGCGGTAACCATGTCCCGGGGTGGCTGGCTCGGAGCCGCAGCCGCCATCGCCACTTTCTCGCTCTGGCTGCTTCGCCGCCCTCAGTATCGAATTCCGATGGCGGCCCTCATGGCGGTGCTTTGCGTCGGTTCGGTCACCTTTCTGGTCCAGTCCGAAAAAGCTCGTGCCCGGATCGACGCGCTGACCGCTTCTGGAAAGAAGGATAGCGGACTCTTCCGAGCCTGGATCTGGAAACCC
>CANHYD010000013.1 GCA_947464705.1 Verrucomicrobiota bacterium
AGAGCGTCCAAAGCAAGTACTCAACAAAAAACCCGGGGTTTTCACCCCGGGTTTTTTGTTGTTGGTGCCGGGCAGGGCGTTGCTTCCGATCGTTGGAAACCTTGTTGGGCGTTCCGGAGATGCCCTCCAGCCTCCACCATCCCTTGTCCGATTGGCGGAGTCAGTGATTCGGGGTGACTCGCCGGTGAAACGCTGCCACTCGCCGCCAAAATTTAGCCTGAGGAGTTGAAACTACTCAGACTCAAGACACACTTGAACCATGTATCCCATCCGCGTGGTTCAGAGCGCATTCCGGTGGATCCCGGCGATGGCGATGGTCTCGGTTGTTTCGGCCTTGGCTGTAGACCTGACCTTCAATCAGGACATCCGCCCCATCCTTTCCGACAATTGCTTTTCTTGCCATGGATTGGACGCCAAGAAGCGTAAAGCCGGCCTCCGTTTGGACACCGCTGAGGGAGCTTTTACTCCCAACAAGGAGGGCCGCGTAGCCATTCGGCCCGGCGATTTGAAATCGAGCGAACTCTGGCAGCGTCTTGAGACGCAAGATCCGGACTCGATCATGCCGCCGCCGGAATCCCACAAGACGATTAGTGCCGCCCAGAAGGACCTCCTGCGCCGATGGATTCAACAGGGGGCTCCCTATCAGAAACACTGGGCCTTTGAAGCCCCCCGTCAGGTTCAGCCCCCGTTGGTAGCGGATAAAGCCTCCGGCCCTATCGATGCTTTTCTGGCGGATCGATGGCGTCGTGAAGGAGTGTCTCTGGGAGCCGAGGCGGATCGATCGACGTTGTTGCGACGCCTCAGCATGGACCTCCGGGGGCTCCCTCCCACGGTGGCCGAGGTGGACGCGTTCTTGGCCGACTCTGGACCGGGAGCCTACGAGCGGTGGGTCGATCGCCTCATGGACAGTCCGCAGTATGGCGAACAAATGGGGCGTCATTGGCTCGATGTCGCGCGCTACGCCGATACCCACGGACTTCACCTCGACAATGAGCGCCAAATCTGGCCCTACCGCGATTGGGTGGTCCGGGCCTTCAACCGCAATCTGCCCTTCGATCAATTCACCGTGGAGCAGTTGGCTGGAGATCTTCTCCCCAATCCATCCCAGGACCAGTTGGTGGCCACGGGCTTCAACCGCAACAATGTCACCACGGGCGAGGGCGGTGCCATCGATGCCGAGTTCGTGTTCCGCTATGCCGTCGAGCGGACCTCCACCACCGCGCAGGCCTGGATGGGGTTGACGGCCGGGTGTGCCGTTTGCCACGACCACAAATTCGACCCCATCTCCCAGAAGGAGTTCTATTCGCTGTATGCGTTTTTCCACAGCGCAGCCGATCCCGCGATGGATGGCAACGCGCTGCGCACTCCGCCGGTGGTACCGGTGAAGTCCGAAAAAGATGTTCAGAAACTTGCCGAGATGGAGACCCGCATTCAGGAGGCGGAGAAGGCGGTGGAGGCCCGTGTTCAGAGCTTGTCCTATACGGATCCAGCCACCCAGAACCCGCCGCCCCCGGCCCGGGATGTCGAGACGGTTTGGCTGGAAGACGGCACCCCGGCCGGAGCCCGCGTCCAGGGGGCTCCCACCTGGGTAAAATCGTCCGAAGGTCCCGTGAAGTCGGGTCAGTCCGCCCTCAAGCAGCGGGGGGATGGGTTGATCCAGTCCGTCTATGAGGGCCTGTCCCTCAATGTTCCCGCCTCAGCCAAGGTGTTCGCCTGGGTCCGGTTGGATCCGGCCTCCCTTCCCAAGATGGTCATGCTGCAATTCTTTCAGGGAGACTGGGAACACCGTGTGGTTTGGGGGGATGCGGGAGCCACCGATTGGGGCACCCCAGGCAAGCCCAGTCGCATGCATGCCGGACCTCTGCCCAAGGCTGGGGAGTGGGTTCGACTGGAGTTCGATACCGAAGCCCTAGGGCTCAAGGTTGGGCAAGCGGTCACCGGAGTCGCTTACACGCAGCATGGAGGCCTGGTTCATTGGGACCATGCCGGCATCACGGGCCGCGTTGATCCAGCCCGGGATCCCCTTACTTCTTTGTCTGTTTGGATCGCTCAGAACCAGGGCAAGGAGGTCAAGGAGTTGCCAGAGCATCTGCGCAAGATCCTCAAGGACGTGACGGCTGAGCAGCGGACCCCCGAACAAACCCGGATGCTCCGGGAGCATTATTTGGCCAAGGTGTGTTCGGAAACCCGGGCAACGCTGGACCCCCTCAACGCCGCCGTGACCGATCTGCGGCAGCAGCGGGACAAATTCCGGGATCAGATTCCTCAGACCTTCATTTGGCGGGACATGGACAAACCCCGTGAGAGCTTCGTCATGGTGCGGGGACAGTACGATGCGCCGGGCGAAAAAGTGGGCCGAGCAGTGCCCGCGGTTTTCCCGGTGATGAAGCAGGCCGGGCAGGTTCCTAACCGGCTCGATCTGGCCCGATGGCTGGTGTCTCCGGAACACCCGCTGACCGCACGGGTGACGGTGAACCGGTTCTGGCAGCAATTCTTCGGGGTGGGCTTGGTGAAGACTGCTGACGATTTCGGTTCCCAGGGCGAGCCGCCCAGCCATCCGGAACTGCTGGATTGGCTGGCGGTGAACTTTCAGGAATCGGGCTGGAATGTGAAGGCGCTGGTCCGCTCCCTGGTGACCTCAACGGCTTACCGTCAGTCTGCGGCCGTCACTCCGGCCCTGCTGCAACGGGATCCGGAGAATCGATGGCTGGCCCGCGGCCCGCGTTTTCGACTGGATGCCGAGCAGTTGCGCGACAATGCCTTGTTCGTTTCCGGGCTCCTGGATGGAGCCCTGGGAGGAAAAGGCGTGCGCCCCTACCAACCACCGAACATCTGGGAGCCGGTGGGCTACAGTGGTTCCAACACCCGCACTTACCGTCAAGACGCCGGTTCGGCCCTGTACCGACGCAGCCTCTACGTGTTCTTCAAACGCACGGCGCCACCTCCCTTCATGGCGACCTTCGATGCGCCGAACCGCGAGCAATTTTGCTCTCGGCGTGAGCGCAGCAACACTCCCTTGCAGGCCCTGCAGCTCCTGAACGATGTCCAGCACTTCGAGGCCGCACGCGGGCTGGCCAGCCGGATGATGACTGAGGGCGGATCCCGTCCGGAGGATCGTATTCGGTTCGCCTTCAAGACTCTTTTGTCCCGTTCGCCGAGCGGGACGGAGCTGGAAGTCGTTCGCACCGCCTTGGACCGCTGCCTGGAACGGTATCAGGCCGATCCGGAATCGGCTCGCAAGGCGATCCATGTCGGTGAATCGGCTCCACGTTCCGGACTGCCCGAGATCGAACTGGCCGCCTACACCCTGACGGCCAACCTGCTGCTCAACCTCGACGAAACCGTCACCCGCAACTGACCATGAATCCTCTGCTCCAATTCCAACTGAATCAGACCCGGCGTCAGTTCTTCGGCAATACGGGTATCCGCCTCGGCGGTCTGGCGCTGGCCACGCTCGGGGCGGGCAAGTTGTTGGGGGCTGCGGCTCCGGCGGTGCCGCGGGTGCATCCGCCGTTACCCGGTTTTCCGCACTTCGCGCCCAAGGCCAAGCGCCTCATCTATCTGCACATGAATGGCGCTCCGTCCCAGCTCGATCTCTGGGACCACAAGCCGAAGCTGCAGGAGTACTTCGACAAGGATCTTCCGGACTCGGTGCGCAATGGTCAGCGCATCACCACCATGACTTCGGGCCAGTCCCGTTTTCCGGTGGCCCCGACGATGTTCAAGTTCCACCAGGCTGGCCAGAGCGGGCGCTGGATCAGTGAACTGCTGCCTCATACGGCCCAGGTGGTGGATGAATTGGCGGTGCTCAAGTCGGTCCAGACCAACGCCATCAATCATGATCCCGCCTGCACTTTCGTCATGACCGGCAGCGAGGTTCCGGGCAAGGCGAGCCTGGGTTCCTGGTTGGCCTACGGTCTGGGCAGTGAGAATAACGAGTTGCCCGCCTTCGTGGTGCTGACCCCGAACTGGTCTTCCAAGGCGGATGCCCAGGCCCTCTTCACTCGCATGTGGAGCAGTGGATACTTGCCGACCCGCTACACCGGTGTGGCCTTGCGGTCCATCGGTGACCCAGTGCTGTACATCGACAACCCGCCGGGAGTGAGCCGCGAGGATCGGCGTGTGGTGCTCGATGCCCTGAACCGCCTCAATGCCCAGACTCATGAACGCTGGGGCGACCCCGAGACGCTCACCCGCATCGCCCAATACGAGATGGCCTTCCGCATGCAGAGCAGCGTGCCGGACCTGGTGGACTTCTCCAGCGAGTCGAAAGCCACCACCGAGCTCTACGGTGATGAGGTCAAGAAGCCGGGAACCTTCGCAGCCAGTGCGCTGTTGGCCCGTCGGTTGGTCGAGCGGGGTGTGCGCTGTGTACAGATCTTGCATCGGGGTTGGGACCAGCATGGCAATTTGCCCTCCGAGATCCGGGCCCAGTGCAAGGACATCGACCAAGCCTCCGCGGCGTTGATCCATGATCTCAAGGCCCGTGGTTTGCTCGAAGATACCCTGGTCATCTGGGGCGGCGAGTTTGGTCGGACCGTATATTCCCAAGGTCGGCTCACCCGGACCGACTACGGTCGCGACCACCATCCGCGCAATTTTTGCATGTGGATGGCCGGCGGCGGCATCAAGGGCGGCATCACGTATGGCGAAACGGACGACTTCAGTTACAACGTCGTGGAGAATCCGGTACACATCAACGACCTGAACGCCACCATCCTGAAATGCATGGGCGTGGATCACCGCCGATTCACCTTCAAGAGCCAGGGACTCGACCAACGTCTGACCGGTGTCGAAGAATCCCATCCCATCCCGGCGCTGCTGGCCTGAACAGCGCCTCTCGCTAGGTCGAGGGTCAGTGCCAACGGGGCTCGCGACCTAGCAGGTGCCGCACAAAGAAATCCATGCGGCGTCGGCTGGCGTAGGGGGTCTCCGCGGCACCGTGGTTGGTCGAGGGCATCACCAGCAGTTCGAAGTCCTTGTCGGCACGGACTAGGGCGGCGCTGACCTGCAGGGTGCTGGCCGGGTCGACGTTGGTGTCCACCTCGCCCACGATCAGGAGGAGTTTGCCGACGAGCTTGTGGGCGTCCTCGACATTGGAGCAGCGGCGGTAGGCGTCATCGACGGGCCAGCCAAGCCACTGCTCGTTCCACCAGATCTTGTCCATCCGGTTGTCGTGGCATCCGCAGTCGGCCACGGCCACGCTGTAAAAGTCCCCGTGGTCCAGGAGTCCGCGCAAGGCGTTCTGCCCCCCAGCGCTTCCGCCATAGAGACCCACCCGTCCCAGGTCCATCCACGGACGTGATTGCGCCGCCGCTCGGATCCAGAGCTTTCGGTCCGGAAACCCTGCATCCGCGAGATTCTTCCAGGCGACATCGTGGAAGGCCTTCGAGCGCTGGCTGGTGCCCATGCCGTCGATCTGAACCACGACGAAGCCCAGTTCAGCCAAAGCGTGTTGCCGGGTCAATCGACCGAACTCCTTCGGTACGAACGCACCTTGGGGGCCGGCGTAGATCTCTTCGATCACTGGGTAGCGGAGCTTCGGATCGAGGTGCGACGGCCGGATGACGATACCGTGGATGTCGGTGGTTCCGTCGCGCCCCTTGGCGGTGAACCGTTCCGGGACGGACCACTGGGTGGCCAAGAGTCGGGTGATGTCGGCTCGCTCCAGTTCGAGCACCTTGCGCCCGTCGGTCGCGCTGCGCAGTTCGGTGATGGGCGGTTGGTCCACCCGGGACCAGGTGTCGAGGAACCAACGCCGGTCCGGCGAGAACTGGACCTTGTGGGTGCCGTCCCCTTCGGTGAGCACCGTGAGCCCGGAGCCATCCAGATTCACTCGCGCAAGGTGCAAATAGTAGGGGTCCTGCCCGGGTCGGATTCCGCCCGCGAAGAACCAGACTTGTTGGCGTTTTTCATCGACGTGCTCGACCGAGCGCACCACCCAGTTGCCCTGCGTGATCGGGTTCTTCACGGTGCCGGTGGCGATGTCGATGCGCCACAGGTGGCACCAACCGCTGCGTTCGGACATCCACAGGAGTTCGCCGCGCGGGTGCAGCCAGTGACGCCAGGTCTTGGCGGTCCAGTCCACCATGGTTTTCGGGACCTCCTCGACCACAGTGCGGACCTGGCCGGTGCGGTTGACGGCCAGGATCCGGTACACCTGATGACCTCGTTGGTTGTAGTTGACGTAGAATTCCCGGCTGTCCGGCGCCCAGTCGACATCCAGAGCCCCACTCTCGGTGAAGGGGTTCGGATAGAGCTTCTCGTCCACGTCGTACTGGCGGCATCCGTCCACGGCAAAGACCCGGAGACGCGGGTGGGGCAGGGGATCCCCCGGCTTGGGGTAGGTGTGTGAATGCACCTTGGGTTGAAGCTGATCCTTTGGGGCTGCTTCGATCCAGGAGACGAGGCGCGAGGAGACTCCTTGGACCCGACGGGCCACGAGGTGGGTGGAATCCGGAGACCACTGCACTTCCGAGTGATAGGCGTCGTCTCTGGTGCCGTCCCGGCTCAGGCGCACGGCTTCTCCGCCAGCCTTGGGTCGCAGGAACAGGTTGTTCTCGATGAGTTCGACCGTCCATTTCCCGTCGGGTGAATCCTGCGGACTGGACTGGAGTCCTGGGGTCGGGTCTGCCGATGCGACGCGCGCGCGCGCTCCGTTCGTTGAGTTTACGAACTCGGCTCGACCCTCGCTTTCCTGAGCGGTGAACGCGCCCAGGACGCTGCCGTTTCGGTCGGTCCCGAGCCAGACATGCCCGGCGAAGGTGTGCTGGCGGCGCTCGGCTCCCGGGCGCAGGCGGCCGTAAGGTCTGCGCGTTCCCTGATCATCCAGCCAGTAGAGTTCCACATCTTCGTCCGTCCGGTTCACCAGAATGATCTCCGTCTCCTCGCCGGTGGTGCGGGACCGCTTGGGGATGCGTTGGGGCGAAGCCATCGGCAGCGGGTCCTCGGGCTTGGGGTCCGATTCTAGCACCAGCTCCGGGATCGTGGCTTTCCATCGCTTTCCTCCCTGCCGGAAACGGAGCGCCCGGCGCTCGCCCTCCAGTTCCACCGTCAGGGAATCCAGTTTCAAGGATTCGGGGAGCACCGGATTACCCAGCGCTGTGGTGAGACGGGTCGCCAGCACAGCGGGGTCGAAGAGCGCTTCCCGAGTGCCACGTTCCGGATCTACGAAGACGAAATCCTGCCGATCGGGGCCGGTCGTCACCCGATACCAAAACTGGCCGCCGCCCCCAGCAATCCATTGGGGTTGGATCGAGGCCCGGAACACCGTGTTTTCAGTGCGCTGGGCCAAGCTCATGGCCCGTTGGTAATCGGGTCGGGAGCCTTGGGCGAACGCGCTCAGGCAGGTCAGCAAGAGCACGGTCCAGCTGGCTTTTCGGGGCTGACAGCGCCATCGGAACCTGGGCGACTCGACGGACTGGATGCGGATCATTGGGCTCACTCTGACATCGCCCTGAAGAGGGTCTTGCAGCACCCTCGAAAAATGTCCGTCAAAGTCCGCACAGGCCTACCCGAAAGGGTGCCTGCAGTGACTCACCTTCCCGTGAGCCTGTACGCCGAGATTTTTGAGCATGTGCCCGACGCCGCATTCTTCGTCAAGGACACCGCCGGCCGCTACACCGCGGTCAATCGATCCCTCGCCGAGCGGGTGGGTTTTCAACGCGCCGAGGACCTGGTAGGCAAGACGGTGCGCGAAGTTTACCCGATCGATTTGGCGACCCGATTTGCCCGGCAGGACGAGGCAGTTTTGCGGACCGGTCGACCGATCATCGAGAAGCTGGAACTGCACTGGTACCCGCGGCGAAAAACCGGATGGTGCTTCACCACCAAGTTTGCCATCCGGGATGACCACGGGCAGATCATCGGCCTGGTGGGCATCTCCCGGGACCTTCAGGTGCCCGCCGGGGCTGGGCGTATTCCGGCCGGACTGGCCTCAGCCTTGGATCACCTCGAGGCCCACTATGACGAGGAGTTGAGTCCGACCTCGCTGGCGGAGCGGGCGGGCATTCCACCGGTCCGCTTCGCCCGCCTCATCAAGAGGCTTTTCCGGACCACCCCGAGCCAGTTGATTTCCCACACCCGACTGGCGGCGGCATCCCGATGGTTGGAGGAGAGCCAAAAGCCCGTGGCCGAGATCGCGCATGCCTGTGGTTTTTATGATCATAGTGCCTTCACTCGGGCATTCCGGGCCGCCACCGGCCTGACGCCCACGCAATTCCGTCAGAGCCGTCGGGACGAGACGTGAGTTGTCTGAGTGGGGCCGACGATCATGCCTTCGTGGACTGGCCTCGGGTGCCCGCGGGCCTCGCGCCTCAGCGGCGTTCGTTGTAATCGCTCGAGGCATAGCGCGAGCGGAGTTCCTCGACCCGTCGCGCCAGTGTGTCCGAGGGGGCTGGCCAGTCCTGCCACTGGACTCCCCAAGCTTCTTCCGCGGTCCGAAGCATCGCCTCTTCCCAGCGGGTTCGAGCGAGATCGGGTGGAGTCGGTTGAATGCTGCCCTGGATCAGCAGTCCCAGTTTGTTCCTGCGCTGAGCGGCCCCGGCGATCTTGCGGCCTTGGAGCAGCAGGTCTTCCCGCTCTGCCCCCACGAAGCACTGTCCGGGGCCAGCCGGATCACAGCACGGTGCCAGCTCGGTCTTGAGGTCACAGTGGGCGAAGGCCCGTTGGAGCCAGGAGTGTGCACGACGGTAGCTCTCGACCGCCGAAATTGAATACCAGGGGTGCTGTGGGGGGACTATAATCGCGTAGGTCCAATCCACTGCGTGGGAAACCAGACCGCCTCCTGTGGGCCGCCGAATGAGCGGTCGCAGTGGGGTCCAAGCGGCGATGTCGGCGTGCCGTTGGAAGTAGCCGAAGGTGGCCGCCGGCGTTGTCCAAGCATAGCTACGCAGCACCGGACGCCCGAGCTCTGCAGCGGCCTCCAGCAGTGCTTCGTCCCAGGCCATGTTGGAGGGAGCGTCTCCCGTTGAGGAATCCAGCCAGTACCATTCGTCGCCCATTTCGGCTGTAAAGGTGCGTCGGAGAGCCCCGGATCGCAAAGGCGCATTGCTTCGGGTTGGGTTCTCTGGCAACCAAGCCGTCCTGACTATGAAGCGACGCTCAATTTCTGCGCTGCTGGCCGTTGCGCTGCTGGCGCTCCTTTCCGGATGCAAGGAGCAAGCACCCGAATTGGCCACCCGATGGCATTTCGTCGGAGCCGATGGTCTGCGCAACCAGACCGGAGCCCTGGCCTTGCGGGCCTTCTTCTCCCACAGCAACGCCCCGGCATTGACCGATCGCCTGCGTCCGAAGGCCACTCGCGCGGCTCTGGAATGGCTGTCGGGAACTACTGCCGCCGATACTCTGGTCACTCAAGCACAGCCCCTCGTGGCCGACTTGCTGGCCCACGAGTCGGCCGGCGAGGTGTGGCGTCGGGGGGATGGGTCCCGAGAAGTGTTCCTGGCTGTTCGGATCACCGCCGAGCGGGCCCCCATTTGGAATGACCGCTATCCGGCCTTGGTGAAACCCCTGGGCCCCAAGGCGTCCGGGGCCTGGGTCAGCGCCGAGAAGGGCTGGCTCTTCGCCGTGAGTCCGTCCGATTCTCCGCGGGCCAAGGACTTCCGTTCCCGAGTGCTCTCAGCCTCTAACCCTCCGTCCCGGCTGTTGGAGTTCCAGAAGGCACCGGGTGCCTGGCCGGGGCTTCAAGCCACTGCTGTGGCCACCAATGGGGCCGTTGTCTGGTCTGGGACTTTGAGCAAGCCCGGTTTGGCCGAATTGACCCTGCCCAATTGGCAGTATCCGACCAATCTCATCCATGATCCGTTGGTCTCCCTGACCGCCATCCGTGGTGTCACGCCTCAGGTGTTGGGCTTGCTGGGACTGGATTCCTACCTTCAGGGGCAGGAAATCGGCGCCATGTACCTTTGGGCTCAGGCGGAATCGCCCTTCCAGAGCTATGCCGTGGTTCATGTGAATGACTCGGCCTCGGTACTCAAGGCGGCCAATGCGGAATTGAGCCGCCGTTTTTCCACCAATGCCGAACCGGGCAAGCTCGATGGCTTGGTGATGTACGATGGCGAGAAGCAAATCCTCGGACTCAGCAGCGCCCCGGGTGTCCTCCCGATGCTCAGTGGAGCGGAGAACCAGAAGCCCGGATTTCTCGGTTTCAGCATGGTCCCGCGGCAGCGTTCGGTCCAACCGGTGCCCAAGGAATTGCTCCAACAACTCCAGCAACCGGGTCTCGTGGTCTATGACTGGGAGATCACTTCCGAGAACTTTGTGCACTGGTGGGCCAACCTTCAGGTCCGGGATCTCTCGCTGGGGCTCAATCCGGCCCCTGGGGATGGCCTGGCCAATCTCTGGCTGACCGACACCCTAGGCAAGGTGGACAACACCGTGACTCAGGTCCGGCAGTCGGGCCCCGGGACGTTCACTTGGAGCCGCAAGGCTCCGGTGGGTCTGAGTGCCATGGAGTGGGTTCTCTTGGGTCGATGGCTGGATCCGGCCACGCCTCGCAAGCTCAAGTCCCCCCGTCTGGCTCCTTCGTCCGCGATGGGGCTGCCCGAGACACCGTCCGCGAAGTCTCCCCCCACCTCCAAGCCTGTCTCCAAACCCTGAACCCCACATGCTGAAACTCGGCGTCAATATCGACCACGTCGCCACTCTCCGTCAGGCCCGGTATCGGGGCATGGAACGGGGGGAGCCCGATCCCATCGCCGCGGCGCTTCTGTGCGAGCAGGCTGGCGCCCACGGGATCACCGCCCACCTGCGGGAGGATCGTCGACACATCATCGACCGCGACATCGTCGCTTTGAGGAAAGCCATCCGCACCCGCCTCAATTTCGAGATGGCCAATGCCCCGGAGATCGTGGAGATCGCTCTGGCAGTCCGGCCAGACATCGTTTGTCTGGTGCCGGAGAAGCGGGAGGAAATCTCCACGGAAGGTGGGCTGGATGTCGTGGGGCATGAAGCCGCACTGAGGGAGACCATTCGTCGGATGAAGGAGTCCGGCATCGAGGTCAGCCTTTTCGTGGATCCGGATCCGACCCAAGTCGAGGCATCCGCTCGTGTGGGCGCCCAGTTCATCGAATTGCACACGGGAGCCTACGCCGAGGTGTTCCATCAAAAAGCAGCGCGCAACCGGGAGTTGGAGCGTTTGGTGGTGGCTGCCGAGCGGGCGCATCAAGTGGGCTTGAGGGTCAACGCCGGGCACGGACTCAATCGGGAAAATCTACCGCTGCTGCATGTGGTGCCCCACCTCGAAGAGTTGAACATCGGCCACTCCATCATCAGTCGGGCGATCTTCGTCGGGCTTGAGAAAGCCGTGCAGGAGATTCTGCAGGCGATGGAAGGCTATGGGGGCAAGGCCCAGACCCTGCCGGCGCCATGATTCTCGGTGTGGGAATCGACTTGGTGGAAGTCGGGCGTATCCGGGATTCGCTGGAACGTCTGGGTGAGCGGTTCGCCCGCCGCATTTTGTGTCCGGCCGAATACGATTACTGTTTCAGCCACACCGACCCCTCCACTCACGTCGCGGCTCGGTTCGCTGCCAAGGAGGCCGTGAGCAAGGCCTTTGGGACCGGGATCGGAACGGAGCTCGGGTGGCTGGATATCGAGGTGATTCGTTCAGCGAGCGGCAGTAATCAAGTCCGCCTCCAAGGATCCGGGGCGCAATTGATGGAGCGTCGATCCGCGAAAATCATCCACCTGAATCTCACGCACACCGCCCAATACGCCTCCGCGGTGGCGATTCTTGAAGGGTGATTGGCAAGACGGCTGGCGAGCGGAAGCCCGTCCCAGCCGTCTTCACGGTGTGCGTCCAAGGCTCGGATTTCAGAGCCCACAAGATCCAAGGAAACAGCGATTGCCGAGGCAAGGCAAGTCGGGTCCTGGAATCCGGATGAACCGAGTTTCAGCTCACGCCGTCAGCGATTTCTTCAGGGATTCGGACCGCCTCGAACGCCTCGATCTTCTTGCGGAGCTTGGCCAAGGCGATGTTTTGCAACTGGCGAATACGCTCCCGGGTGACACCAAACTTTTGGCCGATTTCGTCGAGGGTTTTCTCCTGACCTCCATCAAGAGCGAAACGCTCGCGTAGAATGGTCATTTCGCGGGAATCCAGAATATGAAGAGTGCTTTGCAGCAGGCTGTGGGTGGTCCGACTCTCGAGGCTCTCGTAGGGAGTCTGGCAGGTTTCGTCCGCGACCACGTCACCCAGCTTGCTGGAGTCTTCGTCGCCCAGTGATTCGTCGAGCGAACTGGTCCGCAAGGAGGCGCGACGCCAGAGTCGGACCTTCCGCAGCGGGGCGTCCATTTCCTCGGCAATCTCCTCATCGGTCGCCTCGCGGCCGAAAAGTTCCTGAAGCTCCATGGCGACACGGCGCATCTTGGAGATCTTGTCCACCAAGTGAACGGGCAGGCGAATGGTCTTGGACTGGTTGGCCAAGGCTCTCTTGATGGATTGCTTGATCCACCAAGAACTGTAGGTGGACAACTTGCCACCCTTGGAGGGATCGAAACGCTCCACGCCCTTCATGAGTCCCATGTTGCCCTCGTTGATGAGATCCAACAGGGGAAGGCCCAAGCCGTCATAGTCCTTGGCGATTTTCACGACCAGGCGAAGGTTGGCTCGGATCATGTGCTCGCGGGCGACCGGATCGCCCCTCTTGATGCGGGCAGCGAGTGAGTTTTCTTCGGCCACTGTGAGCAGCGGAACTTCCACGGCCTCACGCATGTACAAATTGAGTGCGCTCTTCGATTCGTAGATGTCGCGAACGGGCTCCGGAGGGCTCGGCATCACCGGGATGCCGTCGACCATTTGAAGGCCAGGTCTTCCCGGGAATGTGCTCACCGCGACCTTGGCTTTCGACCGACGGGAGGGCGCCTTAGTAGCTCGGGAAGGCATATCCTTCACCGCTTTCACGGGTTTGATTCGCGATTTGGATCGGGTCGATGAAGCCTTTGAGATTGGAGGGGTTGCTGCGGTGGTCGGAGGCAGTTTCCGGGTGACGGAAATCTCGGGACGAACGGCAGCCTTCTTGAGAGGTTTTTTTGACGGCTTCATCGCAAGGAATTCGGATCAGTGGGTGTTGTGACTCGCTTTGTGGATCCACCGACCAGCGTTCGAAAATTGAGGGAAAGGGCGCCGGGTGTCAACAGTGTGGTGCACAATTGTCTAAGAAAAAGTTAACTAAACCTTGGGTTTGGCAAGTCTTGATTGGCTTTTGTCTGCTGTGAGAGCTCCGAAAAATGGGGTTTCTGGTTTGATTTGCGCATTGTCTTGATTGTGTGCAGCTGTGGGTTAACAATTGGCACGGATGAGTGAGGTCTTGGTAAAGCATTCGATCAAAACCGTTGCTCGGCAAACGGGGTTGAGCCCTCACGTCATTCGGGCCTGGGAAAAACGGTACCAGACGGTCCAGCCGACCCGTTCCGAGGGAAAGCAGCGCCTTTACTCCGCGGCGGACATCGATCGGTTGACCTTACTGCGTCAGGCCACCGAGGCCGGCTTTTCCATCGGAACCATCGCATCGATTCCTGTGGAATCACTTCGATCGCTGCTGGCGACCTCAGAACGAGGTGTCCCGCCAGTCGGCACTTCTCGGGGGACGACGCCCGAGGTCTTTGAAGGAGGCTCAAGAGGCGCTAGCGAAGCGGAAGAAGCCGCCTCCCCGAAAGGCTCAGACCCCACCCGCTTCTCGTTTGCTGTGGCCGATCCCTCCAGCGAGGGAGTGTTCGGTTTTTTGGAGGGAGCCTTCGAGGCTGTCCTGCGCATGGATGCGGCAGCTCTCGAAGGGTTGTTAGAGCGCGCTTCGGTGGCGATGGGGCAGATGCGTCTGCTCAGCGAATTGATCGTCCCATTGGTTGAGCGAATCGGTGACGGATGGCTGAAGGGGCAGGTCAAGGTAGCTCACGAACACGTAGCCACGGCAGTCCTGAGAACATTTTTGGGCAATATCGCCCGGCCCATTGCTTTGCACCCGAGGGCTCCTGTTCTGGTGGTGACGACTCCCTCGGGCCAGCTCCATGAATTAGGGGCGATCATTGTCGCCGCCGCCGCAACCGGCATGGGGTGGCGGGTGGTCTATGGTGGAGCCTGCCTACCGGCCGAGGAGATCGCCAGCATGGCCATTCAACAAGGTGCTCGGGCTGTCGGGCTGAGTGTTGTGCACCCGACCGATGATCCGGTGCTCCCGCAGGAGCTGAAGCTTCTGCGACGACTGCTTCCCGGGGCCACTCGCATCCTTGTCGGAGGGCGGGCCAGCAGCGCCTATCAATCCAGTATCGATGCGATTGGTGCTCTCCGCGTAGGAAGCCTCGAAGATCTCCGGTCGCAGCTCAATCAGTTGCGGGGTGAAAACCCCACCGGGCCTGTCGGCCGTGGTTGAATCGATGCTGGAACGGAGCGTGTTTGGCAGTCACTGCGGGCTGGGCTCAAACGGCGGGCAGGGTCTAGTACCGCTCAAACCGACGAACCGTCGCCAGAATCGATAGAGCCCGGTCATCCCGTTGGATACCGGGTTCTGATTTCTGAAATCCTGGGAGTCGATCCGACCTTCGGCGTCTGGCTGCCAAGCTCTCCCAAGCAACGAGGTCTTCGGGAGCAAGCTCCCGAAGACCTCGGTTGGGCAAACGGTCGATCAGCGCGAACCCTGGCCCATCGAGAGCAGGAACATGATATTGTTCGGGGTCTTCTTGAGTTTGCCGAGCAGCAGTTCCATCGACTCCACCGGCGGAACTCCCACCAAGGCACGGCGCAGGACCGAAATCCGTTGGTACTCGTCGGGGTGGTAGAGCAGCTCCTCCTTGCGGGTGCCGGATTTCTCGATGTTGATCGAGGGGAAGATGCGTCGGTCCACCAAGGATCGGTCGAGATAGATCTCCATGTTTCCGGTGCCCTTGAACTCCTCGAAGATGACCTCGTCCATTCGGCTACCCGTATCCACGAGGGCGGTGGCCATGATGGTGAGTGAACCGCCTTCCTCAATGTTTCGGGCCGCCCCGAAGAATCGCTTGGGCTTGTGGAGCGCGTTGGCGTCCACGCCGCCGGAGAGGATCTTGCCCGAGTGCGGTTGCACGGTGTTGTAGGCGCGGGCCAATCGGGTGATGGAGTCCAAGAGGATGACGACGTCCTTCTTGTGTTCCACCATTCGGCGGGCCTTCTCGATGACCATCTCGGCCACCTGCACGTGCCGCTCGGGCGGTTCGTCGAACGTGGAACTCACTACCTCGGCACCCCGACAGGAACGCTCCATGTCGGTGACCTCTTCCGGGCGCTCATCGATCAGCAGAATGATCAGGTGGCAGTCCGGATTGTTCTTAAGAATGGCATTGGCCAGTTTCTGCATGAGCACCGTTTTGCCGGTGCGGGGCGGGGCCACGATAAGTCCGCGAGTGCCCTTGCCGACCGGGCAGACGATGTCCACCACGCGGGTACTGTATTCATCTTGCGCGGTCTCAAGCAGGAAACGTCGGTTCGGGAACAGCGGGGTGAGGTTCTCGAAATGGGTTTTTTCCTTGGCCTTATCAGGATCGATCCCGGCCACGCGCTCGACCTTGAGCAGAGCGTAGAACTTTTCCTTGTCTTTGGGTGGGCGCACCTGCCCCTCGACATCATCGCCGGTGGCCAGGTCGAAGCGGCGGATCTGCGAGGGGGAGACATAGATGTCTTCCGGGCAGGGCAGGTAGTTGAAGGCTGGGGAACGCAGGAAACCGAAGCCCTCCGGCATGACCTCCAAGACCCCGCGGGTATTGATGATGCCGCCGGCTGCCAAGTTTCGCTGGACGATCTGGAAAATGATTTCCTGCCGCTTGAGCGTGCCGTAATTCTCGATGCCGAAGTGCTTGGCCACATCGGCCAGAGACCCGATGGGCATCGGTTGCAATTCATGCAGGTTGAGGTTCTTAGGCTCGACCACCACCTTGGGCTTCTCCGGTGCCTCGGGCACGGGAGTATCCTCGTTCGGCGGAGCCATCCGAGCCCGAGGCGGCAACGGAGAGGCCTTCGCCACCAAAGGCTCATCATCGGCTTCTCGCGAACCAGCGGGTTCCGGTGCCGGGGGCGGAACATGGAGCGAGGTATCTTCAGCGGCTGATTTTGCCGTAGCCGCGGCTGTTGCCGGCGATGCCTCTTCTACTCTGGATGCTTTGGATGCCTTAGAAGCCTTGGGGGCGTCGGAGGGGAGCGGTTGTTCTTCGAGCAGTTCTGGTTGGGCGTCGGCTTTCTTGCGGGGCGCCCGGGCCTTCTTGGGCGCGGACGGGTCTTTCGGTGCGCGGGGCATTTGGAAATGGGTCTGAATCGGATGGGCTTGCCTCAGGAACGCCCTTCAAGGCGCAAACGCAGTTCCGAGCGGGGATTTTACCGGGGGGGAATACGGGCAACACTGAGGACTTTGTTGCCACCTGCGGGACAGCAGAATCGTTCTGAACTCAGGGCACCGCAAGTCATTTAGGGCAACAAAATCTGGGTTGCTGGTCTTTCTGGAGGCCGGAACCGGTGAGTATCGACCACTCTCTGCAGTTTCGCTGCCTTGTGGTGGCGGGTGAGGCTCCCTACCGTGCCGGGACGGTGAATCGCATTCTCGTCCTGTCTCTTTCCGGCATTGGCGACACGCTCATGGCGACCCCACTGCTGCACGAATTGCGGCTTCAGTATCCGTCAGCAGCCCTCGATGTGCTCGTTTTGTGGGCCGGGGCCGCTGAGGTGCTTCGGGGTAATCCCCATGTCCGGGAGGTCATTCGGCATGATTTTCTGAAGGCGAGCCGATTCTCTTCAGTGGCCCGCTGCGTCGAATTGCGCCGCCGCCGTTATGACCTCTCCATCAATACCCACACTCAGGGGCGTCGTGGATATCGGCTGATCGCCCGCTTGATCGGTGCCCGTGAACGGCTCAGTCACGAATATGAAAACCAGTCGTGGATGGATCGACTGTTGGTGACTCAGTCGTTGCCTCAGGACTACTCGCTACAGGTGATGGAGAACAACGCCCAACTGTTGGGGTTGTTGGGTTTGTCTGCCCGGTTGCCGAGCCCCGGGTACGAGGTCTTCTTGTCTGAAGACGAGCAGCAATGGGCTATCGGCTGGTTGCAAAATCAGAAGCTTCTGGGGCGCCCATGGCTGGGTATTCACGTTGGTTCGGGAGGAACCAAGAACCTCGCGCTGCGTCGATGGCCCGTGGGGCACTACGCCCGATTGCTTCAGGAATGGCGACGGAGGTTTCCTTCGATTCCCGTGGTCCTCTTTGGTGCCCAAGAAGAGCGTGCATTGCACGTGCAGTTGCGCCAGGCGGGTGCCGAATTCGTAGATGCCGAGTCTCCAGGCTTGCGGGAGGCCATGGCTTTGGTGGGTCATGCTCAGGGATTCCTCAGTGTGGACACCGTTTTCATGCACATCGCTGCCGCGATGGGAGTGCCCCGGCAGTGGGTGATTGAGACACCGACCTTGAATCGGCCGGTACATCC
>CANHYD010000014.1 GCA_947464705.1 Verrucomicrobiota bacterium
CGCGATTGCATGTCGGGGCTGCGCGGATCCCCCAGAATGGAACGGTGTCCCAACGCGCGCGGACCAAATTCCATGCGCCCTTGAACCCATCCCACCACCTTGCCTGCGATCAACGCCTCCACAACGCGATCCAGCAACGCCTCCGCATCCAGTCGTTCCCAGACCGCATCCAATCGCTTCAAGGAAGCCTCCACCGCTTGCGGCGTCTCTTCAGGCCCCAGGAATCCCCCGCCCATGGAGTCGGAGGCGGTCGGGGTTCGCGGAGCGGCCAAGCCACCGCGTTCCAAAGGCCCATGCCAGGCCGCCAAGGCGGCACCCAAGGCAGCGCCAGCGTCACCGGCAGCGGGCTGAATCCAAAGTTTCTGGAACGGCCCCTCCCGCAGAATCCGACCATTGGCCACGCAGTTCAGGGCCACCCCACCGGCCAGACATAAGTGGGCGGAGCCGGTTTGTTTGTGGGCGCGCTGGACCAATCCCAATAAGGCCCGTTCGGTCACCCCTTGTATGGATCGCGCCAGATCGAGATGACGTTTCTCCAGAGGCTCATCCGGACGACGGGGCGGCCCACCGAACCGGTCATGAAAACGCGCATTCGTCAGGTGATCCTCGGCCAGTGGATCCAAGTAGTCCAAATTGAGCCGGAAGGAACCGTCCTCATGCAGGGAAATCACGTCTTCCAAAAGGGTCTCCACCCAGCGCGGTTCGCCATAGGGTGCCAGGCCCATGAGCTTGTACTCGCCGGAGTTGACGCGGAATCCGCAATAGGCGGTGAACGCCGAGTACAAAAGCCCCAGCGAATGAGGGAAATGAATCTCCTCCAAGGGCTCAACTCCGGCGCCAAATCCGCGGGCGATGGCGGTGGTGGCCCATTCTCCGACGCCATCCACTGTCAGGATGGCCGCCTCGGGAAAGGGCGACGCAAGAAACGCACTGGCCGCATGTGCCTCGTGATGGGTGGTGAAGAGGATCGGGCACTCGGACCGCAGCCCAGGCAGCGCGGATCGGATGCGTCCACGAAGGTCCAAGCGTCCGCCCAACCAATCCGGAATGGCCCGGGCAAAAGCGCGACCTCCCCGAGGGGCCCAACCCAAAAACACCTCCAGAGTGCGACTAAACTTCAGGATGGGTTTCTCGTAGAAGGCTACGGCCTCCAAATCGCCGGCAGTGATGCCCGCCTGATCCAGACAGGATCGAATGGAACGTTCCGGAAACCGCGCATCATTCTTGCGACGCGACAATCGTTCCTCCTGCACCGCCGCCAGAATTCGTCCATCACCCAAGAGGGCTGCCGCCGAGTCGTGGTACAAGCCCGAGATGCCGAGGACGTATCGCATGATAGGCCGTGGATCGGCGGTTCAGAGGAAGGGGTACAAAAAAGGCGCGACTGCAGAGCTGGACGAAAAGACCACCACCGCCCCGAGGAGCAGCAGGATCAAGATCAAGGGCGCGAGCCACCATTTCTTCTCCCGCCCCAGGAATCGGGCAAAATCTTTGAAAACGGACCACATCAGCGTTTGCGTTGGGTGGTGGATTGCGGGACGGCCGACAGCATGGCCCGAGCCCGTTCGAGATAAGTCCTGGCCGAGGCGTTGTCGGGTTGAGCGCGCAACGCCGCCTCGAATTCCACGATGGCATCGGCAAAGCGGGTCTGACGCGCCAAGGCCACACCCAGGTCGATCCGAACCGACGCATTCTGCAAATCGGCCTGGACGGCCCGACGCAGCACGGCCTCCGCCTGGGCAGGGCGATCGGCCCGCCCCAGTTCTCCAGCCAGGCGCTGGAGGACGCCCAGGTTGGCGGGCTCGCGGCGGGCCGCCTCTTCGAAGGCCGCAACGGCGCCGGCGTACTCCTTGCGGGCCGAAAGGAGTTCCCCCAAGCGGACGCACGGCAGCGTGGACTGGGGGTGTTCGGTCATGGCAAGCGACAACAGGGGGACCGACTCCGCACGACGCCCCATGGCCTCCAGGGTGAGCGCCTTGTTAATCAGGGCTTCGAGATTCCGGGGGTCTCGTTTCAGGCTCTGATCGAAGACGCTGATGGATTCTTGGAATCGACCCAACTCCCCGTACAACTGACCCAAAGCCAGGGCGGCTTCGACAAAATCAGGTCGCAGAGCCAAGGCCCGCGATTGAGACTCCACCGCAGCGCGGCGATCTCCGGTCTGGGCTTGAGCTTCGCCCAAGAAATGCCAGGCCACCACGTGATCCGGAGCTTCTTGAACCACCCGCTTCCAGGCCTCAACGGCGTTGGTCCAGCGCCGCCCTTGACGCAGGAGCCGAGCGGACTGCTCGGCCAAGTGCCAGTCTGTCGGATGCTGGGTCACCGCGGACTCCAATGCCTGGATGGAAGCCGCCAACCCAGCCTTCCGAGCCTCCATATTGGCCTCGGCCAAACGGTCATCCAAGAATCGGTCCCGGGCCTCCTTGTGACTCTGGAACGAAAACGGCGGCTTCTGGCACAGCGCCCGAACCTGGGTCCACAGCCGGACTCCCGCATGCGAATTCCAACCCAGTCGAGTCCGGCACGCCGTCTCGGTCGCCCAGGTCGCCGATGAGGCCGACGACGGCGTCCCCTCGGACAAGCCCATCACCAAGGCCTTGGCGAACAAACGGGCCAGGCGGTCATTACCCTCGGGCCTCAAGTGGACGTGCTCGAAGAAGAGGTCCGCTCCCGGAGGACGCTGCGGGTCTTCACCCTTGAGTTCCGCGGCCGCATCCACCAGCAGCACCCGAGGCGAAGCCGCGGCGGCGGCCACCTCACGGGTGATGGCAACAAGGCGCGAATCGGCACGGAATCGAAGAGTGTCCAGATCACGGGCGGCCTCCAGGTCGGAGGTTCCGCGGGTTCCATCGCCGGCATTGAGACGGGCCAAACCCAACTGAAAGCGGCTTTCGGCATGACGCGGAGCCAAGGCCACGGCCTGGGTCCAACTTTCCACGGCACCCGACCAATCACCGGCGGCGTCTTGGGCCCGACCTCGATCGGCAAGGTCTTTCCATTGCGAGAGGATCTGGGGCGATCCCTCCAGCGGCAGCGAACCGAACGGCGGGCAATCTGGCAAGTTCACCGCCATGGTGCCCAAGAGCACCTGAGCGCCAGACTCCACCCCGAAGCGGACCAGATCGGTGAGGTTGCGCCGGTAGGATTCGCGCACGACTTCCAGTCGTGGGTCATCCGCGGCGATCGGGCTCTTGGAAAACGTTTCGAGACCAGCCCATCGCGGTGCCAGCGACAACCCGTCGCCCTGCCCCTCTTGGATCCGGAAGATCCACTGGCCGATGGCGGTGCTGCGCAGCAGCAATCCGGTGCGCACAACCGCCAGAGACGGCGCTTTCCCGAGGGGATTGCTGGCCGGCCCGAAGGGCCCGTGCACCTCGTTATTGCCCGGATAGACAACCCAGACATCAGCTCCCAGCCGGATGGAGTCTGAGGCGATCCGACGCAGCGCATGGGAATTCAAGGCGGTGATCGCGGCGTTGAGCACCTCGATCTTCCGGCCGGGGTATCGAGTCTCCAATTGCGCTTGGAGGAAGCGAGGCATGCCGAATCCGGGTTCCGGATCACCGAGGGCCGCCGACTCACCCAATACCAACACTCGCAGCGTGCCTGACTCCTTCTGCTGACGAATTTTCAAGGGCCGGGGCATCCGGGCCTGGGTTTCGCCAACATAGGCGGCACCGAAGGCCGGATTGGCTCGGAGCATTCCGTCCCCAGAATCCAACCAAAAGGCCGTGGGCCGGTGGTGTCCGGACCACCTCAAAGCCCATTCGATGCCCAAAAGGGCAACCACGGGCGCCACGAGCGCCAATCCACGGAACAGCCATGCGCGCCGGGAATCTGGCGAGGCACAGGTTACCACGGAGGCTGTAGGACCATCGGGGGGCATGTCCTTAGAGGATTCTGGAGCTCCCCACCACCTGCAAGCCTACTCGTAGGATTTGAGCTTCAGGAAGGGGATGATGTGTTTCTCGAGGGTGGGAAGGTCCCACTGGAGAATCTCCGACAACGGTGCAGCATCGGCCACGTCGAACCGGCCGCTGGTGACGCGACGCAGTCGGGTGAGATGGGCGCCGCAGCCGAGCTTCTGACCCAGATCATGGGCCAAACTGCGGATGTAGGTTCCTTTGGTGCAGCTCACCCGGAAATAAGCGAAGGGCTCCTCGTAGTCATCAAACCGGTAGGTGTAGACATGGATGGGGCGAGGCTGGCGGACGACTTCCTGCCCTTTGCGAGCCAGCTTGTAGAGGGGCGTGCCTCCGATCTTGACCGCACTCACCATGGGCGGCGTCTGGAGGATGTCACCAGTGAAGGTCACGGCCGCCTCGTTCAGGTCGTCCACCGAGAGGGGCATCACCGGCATGGAGTCCACCAATTCCCCGTCGGCGTCGTAAGAATCGGTGGTTTCACCGAGCCGCATCACTCCCTCGTACACCTTGTCTGAGGACATCAACCGCTCAGAATACTTTGTCGCCTTGCCCAGCACGAGAATGAGCAGTCCCGTGGCCATGGGGTCCAGCGTGCCGCAGTGGCCGACCTTGGGGAGGCGGAAGTGGTTGCGCAGTTTGGCGACCACGTCATGGGAGGTCCATGTCGCGGGCTTGTCGACCAACAAGGCCCCGTCGAGGGGCGAGAGGGTGGGTAAGGCCATCGGAAACTTGAAAATCAGAACGGATTGAAGCCGTTGGGGAACTATCGAAGTAGGCCGCGCTCAGGCCGACGCCTTGAGGGATTTGCGGACCTCGTTGAGGACCCGGCGCTGGACTCCCAGAGGCCTTCCCTCGATTCGCGCACCGGCGGCGGCCTTGTGCCCGCCACCACCGAATCGCTGGGCGATGGAGGCGACATCGACATCGGCCGACTTGGAACGCCAACTCACCCGGGTGACCTCATCGCCGAGCTCCTCGAAGACCATCGCGACAACCACGCCGTCAATGGCGCGGATATGGTCGATCAGGCCTTCGCTTTCTTCGGTGGAGGCACCCGCTCGGGCGTAGTCGCGCTTTTTGAGCCAGAAATAGGCCGTCTGACCGTCATCGGACAATCGGAACTGGGTGTAGACGTGGCGCAAGAGGCGAACCCGCGTCATGGGGTAGCTCTGGTACACCTCTTGGCAGATCCGACCCAGACCCGCACCTCGTTCTACTAACTCGGCGGCAGTCCGCAGTGTTTCCGGGGTGGTGCTCGGGTACTGGAAGCTGCCGGTGTCGGTGCTAACCGCCGTAAACAAGCAATCGGCCATCGGTTGGGTCACCTTCCAACCCGCCCATTTGCAAAGGTCGAAAATCAACTCACCCGTGCTCGGTTCTCGCGGCGAAACCCAGTTGAGCTTGCCGTAGCGGGTGTTGGATGCGTGGTGATCGATGTTCACCAATACCACACCGTCGGGCAAAAATTCGGTGACCCGCCCCATCCGGTCCAGGGCCGCGCAGTCCGTGGCGATCACGAGGTCGAACTGACGACCTGAGGTGGGCTTGCGCACGCGTTTGTCCGGATCGAGAAACCGCAGCTTGTCGGGCACCGGATCCTGATTCCAGACGGTCACGTCCTTGCCAGCCCCCTCAAGAGCCATCGCCAAGCCAACCTGACTGCCAATGCAGTCGCCGTCCGGGCGAATGTGCCCGACCACGAGGATCGACTGGGCCGCATCGATCGCGGCCAAGATATTCTCCACCGCCTTGGGCATTTCTGAAGAACGCATGGCTGGGCAAAGGGGGGACCGCGGGGGCCTCAGGCACCCGGAGTCTGGCCTTTCTCGAGACCTTCAAGAATGGCGATCACCCGATTGCCCTTCTCCACGGATTCATCGAGCAGGAAGTTAAGGACCGGAGTCCACTTCATGCTCAACTGGGAACCGAGCATCAGCTGGATGTGCTTGGACCGCTGAGCCAACTTCTCGGGGGCGGCCGACCTCTGCTGGCGGTTGCCCACAAACCCGACGAACACGGTGGCCGACTTGAGGTCCGGGGCCACTTTGACCTCGTTCACCGAGAGCAGCCCCACCTCCTCGACATTCAACTCACGGCGCAGCAGTTCGCTGACTTCCCGCCTGAGAAGCTCGGTTACCCGCTGAATACGCCGGCTCGGAGCCGGAGGGAGATGGGAGGACACGGCAGGAATGCGTTATTCGAGTTTTGCGGCGATCTTCTCCACAGAATAGCACTCGATGATGTCACCCTCTTGATAGTCGTCGAAGCCTTCCAAGCGAACACCGCACTCCATGCCCGAGCGAACTTCGTTCACCTCGTCTTGGAAGCGCTTGAGGGTGAGCGAAACTCCCTCGTACACCAAGTTGCCACGGCGACGCAGGCGCATCTTGCCACGGACCAGACGGCCCGTGGTGACCGCACAACCGGCGACCCGGCCGCCCTTGGAGAGGTCGAATATCTTGCGAACTTCGGCCTGTCCGACAATCACGTCCTTCAAGAGAGGATCCAGCAGACCGGCCATGGCTTCCTTCACCTGGTCGATCAGCTCATAGATGATCGCATAGAGACGGATCTCGACAGCATGGTGCTTGGCTTCCTCGGCGGCGTTGTTATCGACGCGGGTATGGAACGCGAGAATGACCGCCTTAGAACCGCGGGCCAGATTAACATCCGAGACATTGATAGCGCCGACCGCGCTGTGCACGACCTCCAAGGAGACTTTCTGGGATTTGATCTCGCGCAGAGCGCCAACAATGGCCTCCACCGATCCCTGAGTGTCGGCCTTGACGATGACTTTGAGAACCTTGGCCGTGAGGTCACCGATGCGCCCGAAGAGGTCGGACAATGACGTCCGGGTCTTGCGACGATCGCCATCCATCTCGGACTTGCGACGTGCGTCCGAGCGTTCCTCGGCCAGATCGCGAGCAGCCCGCTCGTTCTCGACCGCGCTGAACTCGGACCCGGCATCCGGAACTCCGTTGAGACCCAGCACGCGAACCGCCACCGAAGGAGTGGCCTCCTTCAGGCGGAGCCCCTCTTCGTTCATCATGGCGCGCACCTTGCCGTAGTGCTCGCCGCAAATGATCACGTCACCAATACGCAGCGTTCCCTTGCGAACCAGCACTGTGGCCACGGAACCACCCGCCTCAACGCCAGATTCAATGACGTTGCCCTTGGCGTTGCGATCCGGATTGGCCTTGAGTTCGAGCAACTCGGCCTGAAGCAAGATGGAATCAATGAGGGTGTCGATGCCCTTCTTGGTGACCGCAGAGCATTCCACGAACAGGGTATCGCCGCCCCAATCGTCGGGCACCAGTCCCTTGTCTTGAAGCTGCTGGCGCACCTTCATGGGATTGGAGTTGGGATGGTCGCACTTGTTGACCGCTACGATGATGGGCACCTTGGCTGCCTTGGCGTGGGCCAAGGCCTCCAGGGTCTGGGGCATGACACCGTCATTGGCTGCAACAACAAGAACGACAATGTCGGTCACGTTGGCGCCGCGAGCACGCATCGCCGAGAAGGCAGCGTGACCTGGAGTATCCAGGAAGGTGAGGCTCTCCAGTTTGCCCGTGTTGGGATGAGGATACTGGATCGTGTAAGCGCCGATGTGCTGAGTGATGCCACCGGCCTCACCCGAAACGACATTCGCCTTGCGGATGACGTCGAGGAGAGAGGTCTTGCCGTGGTCCACGTGACCCATGATGGTGATCACCGGGGGACGCGGCTTGAGCGTCTCGGGCTTGTCCTCGCTGTCGAGTTCGAGCTTCTCCTCCTTGGGAACATTGACGGAGTGAGCCGCCTTGTCGCGCTTCTCGGTCTCGAACCGAATGCCGTGCTTCGCGCAGATCTTGACCGCCGCCTCGGCGTCGATGGTCTGGGTCACCGTCGCGAAGACCCCCATCTGCATGAGATCACCGATGATCTGGAAGGGCTTCTTGCCCATTTGCTCAGCCAATTCACGCACCACAATGGGCGGACGCATGACAATGGTGGGAGCGTCGGCGGCGAACTGGGGACGGGACGCAGCGGGGACGGGACGGGGACCGGGACCGGCGGCGACACCGGGACGCCCACCCATCTGACCCGAACGGCCGAATTGACCCGGGCGCTGGAACTGTCCTGGGCGGTTGCCTTGATAAGGAGCGCCGGGATACGGGGAACCTTGGTGGGGTGACCCACCGGGGCGCCCTTGCTGAGGCGGGGGCGGACCACGTCGATCATCCCGGGCGACCGGGGGAGCCGGTCGGGCAGGAGGCGGCGGGGTGCTGACACCGCGGGTCGTGCGCCCCCCATACCCGAATTGACTCAGATCGATGCGACCGACCAACTGCCCCGTTTGGACCGAGGCTGGGGCAGGAGTCGGGGCCGGGCCTGCCGTCGGGGCGGAGACAGGAGCCGGAGGCGGATTGAAATTCTCGGGAGGAGGGACCTGAGCATCGACGGGAGCCGGGAGCGGAACCGTTGTGGTGGCCGCAGGTTCTGAAGGTTCCGGATGAACCTCAGCGACCGGGATCGGAGGGGCTTCAGAAACCACCGGAGTCACCACCGAAGGCGCCGGAGCCTCGGGGGCCGGTGACGGCGTCACAACGGGCGCCACAACCTCGGACTCAACGATTTCTGGAGCGTTCGTCAGAACCGGGGCGGCGGGCGCCTGGGGAATCTCAGCCTTGGGGTCGGCCTTGACGGTCTCCAATGGTTTGACGGGCCTTTCAGCCGCGGGAACGTCGACTCGAGTGACCACCGGACGAGTAGCCACCGGAGCGACCATGGGCTCGGGGATCGGCTCGGGTTCGGGAGCCGCCGCCGGGACAGGTTCTGCGGGGGCGTGAATAATGGTCACCGGCGTGACCTCAACCGGCTTGGACGCCTCGAACGGCTTTGCCAATGGCGCCAACTGCTCTTCCAAGAACTCGGCGGTGATCTTGTCGAGGGTGCTCGACGGGACCTTGGCTGCGGCTATGCCCAGCTCCTTCGCCTTATTGAGCACAAACTTGCTCTCAAGGTTCAGCTTCTTGGCGATCTCGTAAATGCGAACGGGCATACTGCTTTTTATTTCACCACCGACGTTCCCCGAACCGCGCCGTGCGCGACCCTCTGGACCATCGGCGATCCAGACATTGAAACCGACCCGCGAATGGGATCAGTGGGCTTCGGGGCCAGCACCACCAGCGGCGCGTCGGGTCAATTCACCCCGAATCGCTTCCAGAATCGACTCAGCATCTGAGCCAATTCCCTCCATTCCCTGCAAATCCTCGATCCCGATCTGCTGGATCACATCTTCCAGACTATGGAACCCGGTGGTCACCAGAATGCGCGCCTGCTCCTCGGAAATACCTGGAACCGCGGCGAAGTCTCGCACCGCGTCGGCCACCTTACGATCAAAACCAGGCAACACGGAGGCCTCGGCTTCAATGTCGATGCTCCACCCGGTCAACCGGGATGTCAGTCGTGCATTTTGGCCGCGCTTCCCGATGGCCAGAGACAACTGGTCCGAAGACGTCAGCGCCAAAACACGCTTGCGATGCTCGTCGACCTCGAAGCTTTTCAGCTTGGCCGGTGCCAACGCATTCTCGACGTATTTCCGAATGTCGGGGGACCAAGGGATGATGTCCACCTTCTCGTTGTTCAGCTCGCGGACAATGTTCTTCACTCGCTGACCACGCAGCCCCACGCAGGCGCCCACGGGATCGACCTTCGGATCGCGAGAAAACACCGCCAACTTGGTACGGAAGCCCGGTTCACGGGCAATGCCCTTGATCTCGATGGTGCCATCTCCGATTTCGGAAACCTCCACCTTGAAGAGCTTGATGACGAAATTGGGATCGGCGCGGGAAAGAACAATCTCGGGGCCCCGCGGCGTCTGCTCGACCGCCTTGACATAGCAGCGGATGCGCTCGCCAATCTGGTATTCTTCGGTGGGCACGCGCTCCCGGTTGGGCATGACAGCCTCGAACTTACCGAGATCTAGGACCACGTCCGATCGCTCAAACCGACGGACCGTCCCATTGACCAGTTCGCCGACACGATCCTTGAACTCGTCGTAAACCATCGCCTTCTCCGCACGTCGGAGTTGAGCCATCATGGCCTGCTTGGCGAATTGGGCGGCAATGCGCCCGAAACCGGCCGGGGTGACTTCGACCTCGATCTCCTCACCGACCTTGGCGTCCGGATGACCGGCACGCCGGGCGTCAAAAATGGTGATCTGATCGTGCTTGGAGAGAACCTTTTCGGCGACCACGAGCTTGGCCCAGGCCTTGATGTCTCCGGAGCGCCCATCAATGGAGACCCTGAGTTCACGAGCCGGCCCGACCGCCTTCTTGGCAGCCTGCATCAGGGATTCCTGGATAGCACCGAGGAGGACATCTTTGGGGATGCCCTTCTCCTTCTCCCAGAACTCAACAACCGCCAAAATCTCCGCGTTCATAGTCGTCAGCCAATCCCGGACACCGGGGTAACAAAAAAGCCGGTTGTTCACCGACTCAAGCATGTCGGCACCAACGCCGACGGAAAGTTCCTTACGGTCGGTAACCTTAGGGAACCCCACCTCTTCCCGTCAAGGTCGGATTCGGGATCTCCTTCGAAGCACCGCCCCATGGAACAGGTTTGTTGGAAGTCCAAACGTGAGAGGACTGGTTCCAAGTCCTTGCTGAAGCCAGCCGGCTTACCCAAACCCTGGGCAGACTGACGTTGTCGATTGGTTCCACCACGCCGACTCCAGGATTGACGCAGAATTTCCGACCCCGACTGTGGTGCCCGTGGATCACAACGCGGCCCGGGAGCAGCTCGAAACCATCCGAACCCTCATGGAACGGGCATCGACCTACCGCCGCGCTTTGGCACCAGCCATGACGTCGGTGGGTCTGATCGGGACCCTCGCAGGACTCGCAGCCCCCTTCGTGATCCGGGACAATGCCCGGTCGTTCGCCTTCTACTGGCTGGCCGTCGGGTTGGCCGGGGCATGCACCGCCTTCCTGCTGATGCGCCGTCAGGCCTTTGCTGCGGGCGAACCGTTCTGGACGGCCCCCGCCCGCCGCGTGGCCTCAGCCTTGATGCCCGCACTGTTTGCCGGCACCGCCGTGGTGGGACCACTGGTCAACATTCACCAAGAAGGAGCCATGATCGCAGTGGCACTCCCCCCGCTATGGCTCGTACTCTATGGGTGTTCCGTGCATTCGGCCGGTTTCTTCATGCCCCGCGGGATGCGGTTGTTTGGGTGGGGCTTTGTCATCGCTGGATTGCTCAGTGCGTTGGCCGCTGCCAATCCCCATCAGATTGAGCCTTCCATTCGTATGGCCCATGCAGTCATGACGGCCACCTTCGGCGGCGGACATCTCGCTTACGGGCTCTACTTACACTGGACGGAGAAAAAGCCCTTGGCGTGAACCTGGAACCCTTTCCCAATCTGGATCGGGTCATCCACGAAAAGGCCCGCTTGGCGATCATTTCCGCCCTTTCGGCAACCCCTTCCCTGACCTACACCGACCTGCGGAACCTGCTGGTCATGACCGACGGGAATCTGACTTCCCACCTTCGGATCCTCCAAGAAGCCGGGCTCATCTCCCTTTCCAAGTCCACCGGCGAAACTCGGCCACAGACCACCTGTGTCCTGACCGACACCGGGCGCAGCGCGTTCACCCAATACCTCGGGCACCTGGAACAAATTGTCGCCCAATTCCGGAAAACGACTCCGTCGGCTTGATTCTTTTTGAACAAGGGCCATGGTTTGTACTCGGACACTTTGTAACGCAAAGTAACCAATGAAAGTCTTAAGAGCGCCAGCGATGGGGATGTGTTTCGGAGTTCGTGACGCGATCGAATTGGCCCAAGGACGGGCGGCGGCCGGCCCGGTGACCATCTTGGGAGACTTGGTCCACAATGACACCGTCTTGGCGGACCTTCGTGGGCGGGGCGTCCTCATCCGGCAAGACGCGTCCGACATTCCCACCCGGGAGGTACTCATCACAGCCCACGGAGCCTCGAACCGCCGCATCGAAGGCCTTCGGCAATTGGGCCTTACAGTCACCGAAGCCACCTGTCCCTTGGTGCACCGGGCCCATCAGGCGCTCCAGAAACTTGTGGCAGCAGGGTTTCATCCACTGGTGATTGGTCAAGCGGGCCACGTGGAGGTCCGAGGACTCACCGAAGACCACCCCGGATGCGACGTCGTCTTGACGGAGAACGAGGTGGACCAACTTCCCGAACGTCCCCGTTACGGAGTCGTTTCGCAGACCACACAACCCGTGGCCCGGGTCCGGGAGTTAGTCACCCACCTCCGATTGAGATTCCCCGGCTCGGAGGTTCGCTGGATCGACACCGTATGCCAGCCCACCAAAGACCGGCAGACCGCCGCCGAGGAACTGGCCTCACGTTGCGATGTGGTCTTGGTGATCGGCGGCATCCACAGCAACAACACCCGCCGCTTGGTGGATACTTGCCAAAGCCGATGCAGCCGAGTGCATTGGCTCCAGACCCCGGACGACCTCGACCCGGCTTGGATCCGAGAATCCGACACCGTGGGCATCACCGCGGGCACCTCGACCCCGGACAGCGTCATTGAAGCCATCGAAACCGCCTTGAAGGGTCTGCCCAGTCGAAAGGATGTTCCTCAGACCGACGCGGCTTGAACGGTTCCGAACACCGCCAACCGAGCCGCCTTCACCACCGACGGCGCGGCCTCACGATTCGTCGAGCCAAGGGTGGAACCAAGAATCGAACCCTTCGCAAGTCAGCGAGCCAAACCGCGCTGACTGGCCCGGACAAACTGGATCAACTCCGTCAACTCCGGGATGGACGCCAAATCCGCCTCCAACCGGGACAAGGCATTTTCCAGAGTCAGGCCCGATCGGAAGAGAATTTTGTAGGCTTTGACCAGAGTGCTGATCGTGTCGGTCCCGAAGCCTGCCCGCTCCAGACCCACCTTGTTAACAAAGCGGGTCTCGGCCGGATTTCCATCAGCCATCATGAACGGCGCAATGTCCTGAACCACCTTGGAGCAGCCGCCCACCATGGCGTATCGGCCGATCCGACAGAATTGATGAACCGCCGCCAGTCCGCCGATGATGGCGTGATCTTCCACAATCACATGCCCGGCCAAGGTCGCCAGGTTGGACATGATGATCCGATTGCCGACTTGTACGTCATGAGCCAGGTGGGTGTTGGCCAAGAAATAATTGTCCGAGCCGACACGCGTCACGTCACCGTCCGACGTGGCGCTGTGTGCGCTGACCGATTCGCGGAACACATTCCGATCTCCGATCTGCAACCGAGTCACCCCCCCTTTCCACTTCAGGTCTTGAGACTTCATTCCCAAGGAGGTGAAGGGGTAAATTTCGTTGTCGCATCCCAGAGTGGTGTGCCCCTCCAGAACCACATGACTGTGCAGGCGGCAACGGTCTGCCAGCACGACATGCTCACCGATCAGGCAGTAGGGACCGATGTGGCAGTCGGCTCCGATCAGGGCCTTGGGATGGATGATGGCAGTGGGGTGGATCATTGGAATCGGATCTCCGTCAGACTTCAGTCGGCTTAACGGTCCATCAACATGAAGGTCACATCGGCCTCACTGACCACCTCTCCATCCACGGTGCACTTGCCCTTGGCTTTGCCGATCTTGCCTCGGGCCTTGGTCATCTCCACCTCGATCATCAGGATGTCACCCGGACGCACGGGCCTGCGCCACTTCACATCTTCCGCGGACATGAAGTAAGCCAGTTTCCCAGCATTCTCGGCCTGCCGCATCATCAAGATACCCGCCACCTGGGCCATGGCTTCCAACTGGAGGACACCCGGCATGATGGGATGTCCTGGGAAATGCCCCTCGAAGAACGGCTCGCCCATGGTGACATTCTTCTGCGCCACGATCCGGGGGCCATCGATCTTGGTCACCTTGTCCACCATCAGGAAGGGCGGACGGTGCGGCAGGATCTGCATCACCTGCATGGTGTCCAAGGTCGCTCCGTCACGGACGAGAGTTTCAGTGGAGGTCGGGGAGTTCACGGTGGTTGTGGCGGCGGCGGTGGGAGACTTGGCAGGCTTGGCGACGGGCTTGGCCTCAGGGGCTGTTGCGGGAGGCGGGGCGAAGGTCTGTGCCGCCTCCAGAGGTCGGCGCATCTGGGCCTGAATCGCCTTGGCCAACTCCGTGTTGGCATGGTGACTCGGTCGGGTGGCAATCACATGCCCGTGGATCGGCCGGCCGATCAGCGCCAAATCGCCCACGATATCGAGCATTTTGTGACGAACGAATTCCTCGGGATACCGAAGCGGCTCTGTGGTGAGGACGGCGTCGTCGCGGATGACGATGGCGTTTTCAAGACTCCCGCCCTTGATGAGCCCGTTCTTGATGAGGAACTCGATCTCCTCGTAAAAGCAAAAGGTCCGGGCGTGGCTCAACTCCTTCTCCCAACTGGCGGGCGTGACCTCGAGCGTGAAGAACTGGGTGAAGCGCCCCCCCTTGTCCGAACTGGTGCAGGTGATCTTGAAACCCGAATGCGGGAACACCGCCATCTGGGAACCACCCACGTTGACCTCGATCGGTGCTGTCACCCGATAGGCTTCCACGGGGTCGGCTTGGGCCACCCGTCCCGCTTCCTTGACCAACCGGACAAACTCCCGGGAACTGCCATCGGCGATCGGAGGCTCGTTGGCATCCAATTCGATGATCGCGTTGTCAATGCCCGCACCGGCCAGGGCGGCGAGGACATGCTCCACCGTATGCACCTTGACCGCCCCTTTTCCGAGAGTGGTCGAGCGTTGAGTATCGACGACATGTTCGACACGGGCCTCGATCTCCGGGGCGCCATCGAGATCAACCCGCCGGAAGCGCAGGCCCGTATTGGGCAAGGCCGGCAGGAGGTTCATCGAAACGCGGTTCCCGCCGTGGAGACCGATTCCGGCGAATGAGACCGACTGCTTGAGGGTGTGCTGGGACGACACGGCCGGTTGTTCTAGCCAAGGGAAAAGCGCCGACGCAATGACCCTTTGCAAGGGATTCTCCCGCACGACACCAGCCACCGCACAGCCGAGCCCATGCTCCGACGGCTGTTGGTGCCCATCGGAAACGATGGAACCCTTCCAGTTTTCAGACAAAGGCCTAGCCTTCCGGGCGTGAGCTCCATCCTCCCCTCGAAGCACCTGCGACTGGCTGAAGCGGGGCTGCTGTTCGTGGTCCTTGTCTTGGCAGCGCTGCTGACCGTCTTCGGCGGATCGGTCGAGCGCCCCCTCTTTGAAACCGGACCCGAGGGTGAGCGCCGGAGAGTCTTCACCGAGGACGCCGATGGAAACCGCACCGCCACCAAAGAACGGGTGAACAAGTTCCTCAACGCCGAAAACCTCACCCAACTGGCCAAGGACACCAGCTTCTTCGCCATCATGGCCGTGGGCATGACCTTCGTGATCATCGCCGGCCAGATCGATCTCAGCGTGGGGGCCATCTACGCGCTGTCGGGGGTATTGGCCGCCCAGGTGTTCCATGCCTTCGGACCGGAGGGACCCGCGGCGGCGGCGGCCACCGGAGGAGCGTGGCTCGGTTGCGCCGTGTGTCTCGGAACAGGACTGCTCTGCGGACTGGTCAACGGCAGCATGAGCGTCGCCCTGAAGGTTCACCCGTTCATCATCACCCTCGGCACCATGGCTATCTATCGGGGCGTGGCGTTCGTGCTGACCCACGGATTGAGCATTGGCGGCTTCCCGGAGGGATTCCGGTCTGCGGTCAAGTGGACGACTGCCGGTGGACTCACCTTGGCCCCGCTCGGAGCCATGGTATTGGTCGCCGTGGTCGGGGGACTATGGCTGACACGGACGGTTCCCGGACGTCGCATCTACGCAGTGGGAGGCAATGAAACAGCCAGCCGTTTCAGCGGCATCCAGACCGGGCGCGTGAAGCTGGGGGTCTTCGCCGTCTCCGGACTGACCGCTGGGGTCGCCGCACTGCTGTCGCTGGGGTACTATGGCTCGGCCACGTCAGCCGACGGCAATGGCTACGAACTGAACGTGATCGCCGCAGCGGTGGTCGGTGGCGCCAGCCTTACCGGCGGACGCGGCACGGCACTCGGGGCCCTACTGGGAGCCTTAATCATCCAGTTGATCTCCAGCGGAATCGTCATTCTGGGTATCGACCAGAACTACTCGCAGATCATCATCGGTGCCGTGGTCATCCTTGCAGTGTTGCTCGATCAGACCAATCGATGGCTCGCTTCGCGCCGCCGTTGAATCACCCCGGTTTGACCGTCGTGGTCTCATAGCGGTCCTGCTCAACTTGCAGGCGCATGCGCAGGGCGCTGAG
>CANHYD010000015.1 GCA_947464705.1 Verrucomicrobiota bacterium
AGGGCCTCGAGCGGCACGCCGTACTGGAGCGACATGCTGGTGAGGGCACCGACGGAGTCCATGAGTCCGCCGATGGTGGAACCTTCCTTGGCCATGGTGACAAACAGTTCGCCCGGCTGGCCGTTGTCGAAGAGACCCACCGTCAGGTAGCCCTCGTGTCCGGCGACGTCGAACTTGTGGTTCACGGCCATGCGAGTGTCGGGCAGCCGGCGACGAATCGGGTGCTTGGCGCTTTCGCGCAGCGAGTCCAACTCGGTCTCCAGTTGGGCGATGCGGCCCTCCAGCGTCTTGACCTGCTCGGGCGTTCCGGCCGCGTCGGTCTTGTCGCCACCCTCGTTGGTGCGCTTGGTGTTCAGCGGTTGCGAGCGCTTGGATCCATCGCGGTAGATCGCCACGCACTTCAGGCCCATTTTCCAGGCGTCCACGTAGGCGCTGCGGATGTCGGCCGTGGTGGCGTTGTTGGGCATGTTCACCGTCTTGGAGATGGCTCCGGAGATGAACGGTTGGGCGGCACCCATCATGCTCAAGTGCGCCTTGTAGTGGATGCTCCGCTCGCCCTTGAACGGCTTGAAGGCGCAGTCGAAGACCGACAGGTGCTCTGGCTTGAGGCCCGAAGCGATCACGGCGCCGTTCTCGCCGACCACGTCCTCGATGGTGTCGTGGATCTCGATGTGTTTCTCGATGGCCGTGATGGCGCTGGCCGAGTAACCGAGCCGCTGCAAGGCCTCGGGCACGGTGCGGTTGACGATCTTGAGCATGCCGCCGCCCGCCAGGAGCTTGTACTTCACCAAGGCGATGTCGGGTTCCACGCCGGTGGTGTCGCAGTCCATGAGGAAGGCGATGGTACCGGTGGGGGCCAGCACAGTGACCTGTGCGTTGCGGTAGCCGACTTCATGGCCCCGGGCGATGGCACGGTCCCAAGTGCGGCGGGCCTCATCCTTGAGGTAGGCGAATTCGCGGCTGGCCTGGATGCCTTCGACGGCGTCGCGGTGCTGCTGCACCACGCCGAGGGTGCTGGCCACATTGTCCTTGGCCACCGTCTTGGCAACGCCTCCGCAGGAAGAGTCCCGGTAGCCGGGGAAGGACCCTTGGATGGCCGACATGTCGGCGCTCTGCTCGTAGGCATGCCCGGTCATGATGGCCGTGATGGCACCGGCCAAGGCACGCCCCTCGTCGGAGTCGTAGGCCAGGCCGTAGCTCATGATGAGCGAACCGAGGTTCGCGTAGCCCAGGCCCAGCGTGCGGAACACGTGGGAATTCTCGGCGATCCTCTGGGTCGGGTAGCTGGCGTTGTCCACCAGGATCTCTTGGGCCGTGATGTAGATGCGGACCGCGGCCTTGAAGCGCTCGACATCGAACTGACCGTCGGCCTTCTTGAACTTCATCAGGTTCAGGGAGGCGAGGTTGCAGGCCGTGTTGTTGAGGAACACGTACTCGGAGCAGGGGTTGGTCGAATGGATCGGCTCGGTGCCCTTGCACGTGTGCCACTTCTGGATGGCGCCGTCGTACTGGAGGCCAGGATCACCGCAAATCCAGGTGCCCTCGGCGATCTGGTCGAGCATTCGCGAGGCGTCCTTCTTCTCGAGGGGCTTGCCGGTCACGGTGGAGAGCGTCCACCACTCCTTGCCGTCGATGGCGGCCTGCATGAAGGAGTCAGAAACACGCACCGAGAGGTTCTCGTTCTGATACATCACCGAACCGTAAGCCTCACCATTGAACGAGCCATCGTAGCCCTGCTCGATGAGGGCCCAGGCCTTCTTTTCTTCCTTGGCCTTGGCGGTGATGAACTCTTCCACGTCACCGTGGGTGTCGCGGATGGTGTTCATCTTGGCGGCGCGACGGGTCTTGCCGCCGGACTTCACCACGTTGGCCACCTGGTCATAAACCTTGAGGAAACTCATCGGACCCGACGGCCGGCCGCCGCCGGAGAGCTTCTCGCGGCAGGAACGGATTGGGGTCAGGTCGGTGCCGGTGCCGGAGCCGTACTTGAAGAGCATGGCCTCCGAGTAGGCCAGTTCCATGATGCTCTCCATGTTGTCCTGGACCGACTGAATGAAGCACGCGCTGGCCTGCGGGTACTCGTACTGGGTGGGAGCGCGGCGAGCCACCTTGGCCTTGCGGTCCCAGAACCAATTGCCCCGGTCGCTGCCCTTGCCGACCTCGTACTGGTGATAGAGCCCCACGTTGAACCAAACCGGCGAATTGAAGGCCCCGTATTGGTTGACGCACAACCAGGTCAACTCGTCGTAGAACACCTCCCCGTCTTCCTTGCTGAAGTACCCGTCGGCCACACCCCAGTCGGCGATGGTCCGGGTCACCCGATGGATGAGCTGCTTGACCGATTTTTCACGCTCCGCCTTGGCCGGATCTCCGTAGAAGTACTTGGAGCACACCACCTTGGTGGCCAGAACGGACCAGTTCTTGGGAACTTCGACCCCTTCTTGTTTGAAGATGGTCTTGCCAGAATCATCGGTGATCTCCGCCGTGCGGCGATCCCATTCGATTTGGTCGAAGGGCTTGACCTTCGCGTCGCTGAAGACCCGCTGGAGTGGCAGCTTGCGGGAGGAAGAGGACGCCTTGGAGGACGCGCCTCGAGTCTTGGCCTGAGTGTTAGCCTTGATAGTGGCCTTGTTCTTTGCCGACCGGCGGGAGGAAGCCGGGGCCGATGAAACGACGGAATCGCGGGCGTCGAGCATGGGCAAGATGAAGTCTTCTGGGGTTGAGTCTTGGTTGGGGTGCCTGGGACGGTTCCAATCACTCACAATCGGTATGGAATCCCGATCGGGGTGGATGGACCCGCTGCAAACCTCTGTTTTCGGCCAAAAACCTGGGGGGAATTCCTTGTTTCCCTGCTTATTTTCCCTGTTTTTTCGGCGTTCTTCAGCGGTTTCCGACCCAACGGGTTGGGGCGGCTAATAAAATTACCCCCATATCTTGTGGTTACAAGTCGCTTCTCCACAAAAAGCTACGTTCTCGTTAATCCATCGGAAACTCTCCTTTTTTGACAATTGTAAACGAGCCGGATTCGACCTTCCTGGGGCCCTTTTCACCCATCCAAACGGGTGTCGGCACCTTGCCGAAGGCCCTCTCCGTGAAGTCCCTTGCAGTCGCCCATCCCGGGCGGCCCCTTGCGGGATCGTCTGGGGGCGCGGGTTCCAAGAAGGACCTGTTTCCCGGCTTTGCCGGCGGCTTCTGGCACAGTAGCTTTGCCGGCGACCGATATGATCCGCTCGTTCGCCTTCACCACTACCGGACGGCTCCATTCTAGGGACATCGACTTGTTCCTGATGCCGACCCTCTTGGCGGACACCAACCTCTTCCTGTGGGTGGATTTGGAGGATGCGACCCCGGAAGACACCCGCAAGCTGCTGGAGGGCGTGTTCCACTTCCATCCGCTCTCAGTCGAAGACTGCATCAACGAGAGTCCCTCGCCGAAGGTCGAGACCTACGAGCCCAAGGAAGACGACCGCTTCAACCCCTACTTGTTCATGGTCATCCATGCCGTGGACTACAGCCGCAAAGACGGGGCCTTCGCCACCAGTGAGCTCAACTTCTTCCTCGGGAAGAACTTCCTGGTCACCTACCACACCGTGCCCTTGCGGAGCATCGCCGTCATCGAGGAGCGCTGCCTGCGCAGTACCGTTCACGTGGCCCGCGCGCCCGATCGTGTGGCGCATGCCTTGCTCGACTCGCTGGTCGACAACTACAAGCCCGCCCTCGAGGAGCTCAGCATGGAGATCGCCGACCTCGAGACCGAGGTGCTGGAACGGCCCGATCCGGCCACGTTGCAGCAGATTCTCAAGGTGAAGAAGGAAGTGCTCCACCTGCGCCAGATCATCGGCCCGCAGCGCGAGGTGCTGCAGCGTTTCGCTCGGGGTGAGTTCAAGCTGATCCGCGCTCATCTGGTGCCCTACTACCGTGACGTGTACGACGGGCTCTTCCACATCGGCGAACTGGCTCACGGGTACATGGATTCCCTTTCGGGCATCCTCCAGATCTACCTGAACATGTCGGCCAATCGGACCAGCGAGATCGTGAAGGTGCTCACCATGATCACCATCATCACCACGCCCATGACCCTCATCGCCTCGTGGTACGGCATGAATTTCAAGGGCATGCCCGAGATCGACCAACCGCATGGCTACGCTTTCGCCATCGTGCTGACGCTTATCACCACCGGGCTGACCTTCATCTATTTCCGGCAAAAGCGATGGCTCTGAATCGGCGCAACCGGGTCAAATCCGGCTTCCTCGACAAGGCCCTGGGGCATCTCGGACGCTTCGATCCCAGCGGTCTTCAGAGCGTCGTGCAACGGTTGGCCCAGGAGCGGGAGTTCCTCGAGAGTCTCTTCAACACCATCGACTCGGGCATCATCGTCACCGACGACCAGGGGCGCATGGTGTACATCAACCTCATGGCCTCCCGCATGCTGGGCATTCCGCCGGAGACCGCGGAAGAGGAGTTGGTCACGCGCTACCTGCCCGATCTGGACTGGGCCCACATCTCCGCCCTCGATCAGGCCGGTGGCAACGGGATGTTCCGGACCGAGTTCGAGGTGGAGTATCCCCGGCACCGGCTGATCCGTTTGCACGTCCGACCGCTCGATGGTGCGGCACCCGGGAGTTCTGGACTTGTCCTGGTTCTCAGTGATGCCACCGAAGCCCGGCAGGCCACCTCCGAGGCGGTCGAGGCCGAACGGGTCCATGCGCTGACCCTCTTGGCCGGCAGCCTCGCCCACGAGATCGGCAATCCACTCAACGCGCTGCACATCCACCTCCAACTCATGGCCCGTGAAGTGCGCAAGCTTCAGCGCATCGACGGCGTGCCCGACCTGAAGGAAGCGGTGGATCGGCTCGACGGCTTCTTGGGCGTGGCGACCGGCGAGATCGATCGGCTCGACTACATCATCACCGAGTTCCTCCAGGCGCTGCGTCCCTCGGCACCCAAGCTCCAGGCCGGCGCCCTCAACGATACAGGACTGGAGACCTTGGCCTTGCTTCGGCCAGAGCTCGAAGATCGAGGGCTCAAGGTGGTCACCGAACTGGCCTCGGGTTTGCCACCGGTGCTCTTCGACCCGGCCCAGCTCAAGCAGGTGTTGGTCAACCTCCTCAAGAATGCCATGCAAGCCACGCCGCCGCAGGGGACGCTCACCCTGCGCAGCGGGTCCACGCCGGAGGCGGTGTGGATGGCGGTCAGCGACACGGGGCCAGGCATCCCGCCCGATCAGTTGAACCGCATCTTCGAGCCGTTCTACACCACCAAGAACAAGGGCACCGGCCTGGGCTTGCTCATCGTCCAGCGGATCATCCGCGACCATGGCGGCCGGATCGAACTGGAGAGCACTGTGGGCAAGGGCACCACCTTCAAGCTCTGGCTGCCGTTGCGGGACCGCCGCCCGCGCATGATTGCCTCGAGCACCTCATCAACCTGATCGATCCGAGGCGGGTCACGGAGTGGAGCGTCCGGGGATGGGGCATTCCGAAAGAAAAAGCCGGCATCCCTGGGAAGGGAATGCCGGCTTCTGTTTTGACCGGTGGGTTCAGCGGAACGCGATGATCGAATCCCCCAGCTTGTGGATGGTTCCGATGATCTCCGAGCGCATCTCCGCGCCATCGGCCGCGTTCAGGGTGAACTTCACGCTGTACTGATCGGCCTTGGTGAGGCCGTCGATGGCCAGGAAGACGCTCTTGCCGTCGACCGACAAGGTCGCCGACTTCACTTCCAGTTTGTCATGCCCGTCCTTGCCCGGGTTCTTGACCGACAGTTCCGGGGATCCGTAGCCGCCGCTGTAGCGGTAGTTCCACAGTTCCACCGAGTAGTTGGCCGCATCCTGCGCCACTTCGGTCTTGAGTGGGGTGCTGAAGGTGATCTTCAGCCCGTTCTTGGCCGCGTGGGCCTTGAGGGCGGTGTGGACCGGTTTGCCGGTGTAGCGGACGCGGAAGAATCCGCCATCGCGGGTCGCCGCATTTTGCCAGCCCTTGAGACCCGACAGGTAGAGCTGACCGTCCTGGGGGCTGAAGCGCCCACGCATGATGCCGCTTTGGAACTTGAGTCCGAAGGGCACTAGCGAGGCCTGAGTGGTGCCACCGACGGTGTCCATGCCCACGCCATAGAGCAGGCACTTGCCGTAGCTCATGAAGAGCGGCGCACCCTTCCAGGGTCCCCACTTGTCGCTGGTGACGTACACCTGACCACCGCTGGAGTTGTCCCAGCGCATGGGCAGCCAGGCGATGGGTTCGTCGTAGCCGGTGGGGATGGGCATGGCGCTGTCCCAGCCCTTGAGCTTGTGGGCCTTGCGGGCCTCGGGGTCGCTTGGATTGACGCGGATCTCGCGGCCATCCGCATACTTCAGGGTAAGTTCGCGCTGGGCGGCCGGAACCATGCCCATGAAGGCGCCGGGTCGGACCAGGTTCAGCTTCGAGGAAGGCATCCAATGGCCCTGGTTGTCGCCCACCAGCACCGTGTCGTCGGGTCCGACGGTCATGCCGTTCGGGGCCCGCAGTCCGGTCGCGAAGACCTCCATCTGCTTTCCATCGGGCGACACCTTGAGGATGGTGCCCTGATGGGGTGAGCTCACGCTGGGTTCCCACGGCGCACCCTTGGCGTAGTAGAAGTTGCCCTTCGAGTCGGTGTGCAAATCGAGGACGAACTCGTGGTAGTTGGGCGTGACGACCGTGTCGTTGTTGAAGTTCTCGTACGAGTCGGCCTCGCCGTCCCGGTTCAAATCCTTGAGGCGGGTGATCTGGTCGCGGCCGGCCACGTAGATGTCGCCCTTCACGACCTTGAGACCGAGCGGCTGGAACAAGCCGGTGGCGAAGCGCTTCCAGGTGAGCTTCTCGAGCTTGTCGTCGATGCCCGAGACAATCCAAACGTCGCCGTGGAAGGTGCAAACCGCGGCTCGTCCGTCGGGGAGGAAGTCGAAGCCCCCGAGGAAGGTGCTCACCCGGTACGGATTGGGGAACGGCTCGGTGAGGGTGTCGACGACGTAGCTGCCGTCGCCGCCGCCCGTGTTGAGCTTGCCCTGGGTGGAGACCGTCTCCGTCCAGTGAGCCGGCCCGCCTTGGGTCAGCTTGCGGAGGTCGGCAGCCTTGCCGGCCAGCTGGGGCAGGGCATCACCCGAGGTGATCGCGATGCGGAAGGCTGATCCGGCGCGGGCCTTGGCCAGCGTGAACACCACCTGGCCGTCGCGCACTTGCAGGGCTCCCTGGATGCCCTCGTCCACCGTGACCGCCAGGAACGTGCCCTGGGTGGCGTCGCGCAGCACCAGGCCGTTGTTGCCGGTGGAGCTGGCGACCGCACCAGCCGGGGCCTTGGCGATGACGATCTGACCGCCGCGGAGTGATCCGAGCGGCTGGATCGTGCGCACGATGACCGGCTTGTCGGCGGTACCTTCGAGCGAGGGGCTCTCCAGCACCTCAGTGCCGCCTACGGTGTATTTCAGCACCACCTGATTGCCGTGCAGGTAGAGCCCCTCGTAGTGGGCCCAGTCCTTGGGCAGCGGTCCCTGGTGGTCTTTGCGCGCATCGGTCAGGTTGCCGCGGGTGTCCGACCAACCCGGACCCATCGCGGTCTCGAACACGATGTTGGTGCCCTTGACCGAGGGAGGCGGCGGCCACTCGATCTTGGTCAGGGTGTTGCCGAATTCGAGGAATTCGCCGGTCCAGGCCACCGACAGCCGCAGCGTGTCGAGGTCGTAGACCACGTGGCTGCGTTGATCGGTGCCTAGGTTGATGGCCAGGCCCTTCATGGCTGCGGCGACGCCCTTGCCGCGCATGACCGTGCCGGACCAGAACGGTCCGCGCATCGGCCCGGTCGCCGGGGCCTGCGCCACGAGGCTCGAGGGCAGGAGCGGCAACGCCGCCGCCGCCACAAGGCTCCAGAATGCAGATGACTTCATGGATGAGGAGTAATTGAGGACGCCACAAACCGTCCGCCACCCCCATCCACAACGCAAGGTCTACCGTCAGTCACTGGCCCCGATCAATCGCCCTTCGGGATCGCCATCAGGATCAACACGAAATCAAACCCGCCGTGGACGATGGCGGAGACGGTCGTGTTGGTCTTTTTCCGGATCAATCCGAGCACCAGCCCGGTGATGAAGACCGAACACAGCGCGTCCCAATGGTATTGATAGGCGTGCATCGCGGTGAAGAAGCAGTTCGAGAGCAGGATGCCGAGGCGGGGTTGCAAGATGCCGCGCACGGCGACTTCTTCTCCCAAACCGGCGGTCACTCCAATGATGATGGCTCCCAGGGGAGTGAAGTAGCTCGAGAACAGAGCCTCGACGGCTGAGGCGTCGGTGGTTTTCCAGCCGAAGGCCTGCCACGTCCGCGTGATGCCCAGATCCATCAATTCTCCAAGGCCCAAGAGCAGGGCGGTGAGCAGCACCGCGACCCCCAATTGCAGGATGGAGATCCGCTGCAGGCCCAGGCGTTCGAGTGTCTGGGTGGTGTTGCGACGGATACCCATGCCCACCGCCAGCATCGCACCACCCAGGGTCCAGACCAGGCTGTAGAGGTTGTCACGGAGCATCCCTTCGGCGCCCCGGTTTTGGGTGATTTCCGCGGCGAATTCCGCCGACCGTTGCATTGCCAACAAAATGGGCGGTTCACCGAGGATCAGCAGGGGCATGCAGCAGGACAGCGTCAGCGAGACCGTGGTGCCCAGGGCCAGGAGCCGGACACTCGTCCATTCGGTGGTTCCGCTCAGCCACCTAAAACCCAAGGGTGATTGGTGCAGGATGGGCCGGAAGGCCGGAATCACGCACAGCAACGATAAGCACATCACCAAGAGCACCTCGTAGTTGCCTCTCACGCCGTTTTCGGACATGGCCCGGAGACTGATGCCGCCGTTGAACAAGGCCATCAGGATCAGCGTTCCTCCCAAGATCAGCCACGACACCTGACGGGCCCAAGAGCGTTCCAGCCCGAGGTAGGCCGCCACGGCCATCGTGGAGAAGATGCATGTCGTCCAACTGCCCAACAGCAGGCGCCCCAATTCTCCGGGGATGAACAAGGCCAGCAGGCTGGCCGCCATGAGCACTCCCAGCCCGATGAAGGCCCCGGGCGAAACCGGATCGGCCACGGGCCTCCGCGGCGAGAACATCGGCGGCAGAGGATTGTCGACCCGAGGGGGTGGCCCCTCGGTTTCCGGGAGGATGGGGGGTGGCTCAGGAAACCCCTTTGCTAGAATTTCAGCGCTCGCCGAAGGGACTGGCGGCGGGAGCAACCACGGAGGGTAGTCATCCGAAGCCGACCCGACCGGGGGTTCAGGGACTTCCGCGAGGATCGGAGGCTCTGGAATGACGGGCGGATTCCCGGGGATTCGGGCGTGGTCGTCGGGTTGATTCATGAGCCGAGGAGTCCGAACTCCTTAATTGGAACCCACGGCCATTAGCCCTGGATCAACGAAGAGCTCGATGCTGGAACCTTGCCGTTGGATGACCCCGTGGCGCAATTTCATTGATGAATCAATTGGTTAAAAAAGCAGGGAACTTGGGTGTCGCGACGAGCGTCCGACGACCTCCGGGGTCGGGATCAGGGGCCGGCGCTGCGGTCCCTTGGGGGTCTCCTGAAGGCCGGCGACGACCGAAGCCCCGTTCATCGTGCCGGTGGAAGGCGGGGACCTTTGAGTCCGTGGCGGGCCCAATTTGCGCCTCGGCCCAACCCATCGCCCACCCGGGCTCCGGCACATCCCTCGCTCGGCAACTTTCGAGGAGAACCGCGCACGGATATTGGATGTGGCCCAAGGTGGCCAAAAAAGCCGCCAATCTGGGGGCCTTTTGGGGCATGAACCCGCCCCATAATCCACGTTGCCCGACGATCCAAACGCGGGGGCTCAAGTCGCGACCAGAATCCAGTGGTCCCGTGGTGGGTGGAGCAAAATAGTGATCTGCAAGTCATTCCGAGGATTTGCGAAAAAAAACTTAAGCCACCGCAGTTGACGAAAGAAAAACTGTGACGCTATGTAGTGGCCATCGGTACGGCGCACCACAACCTATTGTGACCTAGGCGGAAAACCCCAAAACTCCTGTCCAGCATAATCCAACCCTCTCAGCAACCTAAACAGGTCCGATAATTCCCCCGAATTTCGGTGTCCTGTGCAGGGTTTGCACCCGGTGCCCGCACCCATAAACCTACCTCTTTTTTCGAAGTTCAACGCCCCCATGAGTATCGCTGTCCCAGAGCCTTCCACCGAATCCCCCGTCCTCCCTGATTTTCTGACCATTGAGGAGGGTGATTTTGTCATCCACCGGCTGGGTTCAAAAACCTTCCGCCTCGACAAGACCAAAGCCCGCGCCCGTTTGGCCGGCAAACAGGTGATCAACGGCCAACGCAGCGCTGAACTGAACATCCTGCCGCTCAAGTACCACGAGGCCTACCGCATCTATAAGCAGATGAAGGCCAACCACTGGGAGCCGGACGTGATCGACATGACGCGGGACTCGCAGCAGTGGAACACGGGCGCCCTCTCGTCGAAGGAGCGCTGGATCATCGAGATGGGCGTCGGCTACTTCTCGGCCGCCGAGGGCATCGTGGGTGACTCTGTTTTGCACGTCATCGAAGACAACCTGACTGCGGCTGAGCTCAAGCACGCATCGCTGCGGCACATCGCCGAAGAGTCCATCCACATGGACTCGCTGTTGCACATCATCGGTTCGCTGAACATCGATCTGGACGAGGTCACGGCCAAGTTCACCGACATCCCGAGCGTGCAGAAGAAGAACGCCTTCATCACCCGGCAGATGCCCGAGCTGAAAATGGGCATCGACCTGACCAAAACGGTCAACAAGCAGCGGTTCGCCAAGGCGATCTTCGGCATCACGCAGGTGATGGAGGGCACCCAGTTCTACGCGCTCTTCGCCATGATCCTGTCGCTGCACCGGCAGAACAAGATGACGGGCATCGGGCAGATGTTCCAATACACGCTGCGCGACGAATCCAATCACATCGAGCTGGGCCGCTACATCCTCACGCAACTCATCGCAGAAAACCCCGATTTGTGGACCCCGGAATTCCGGGCCGAGTTGGTGGAGTTCATGCGCGAGGGCGTTGAGCTGGAGAAGGAATTCGTGCGGGACTGCTTGCCCGAAGACGGCGTGGGCATGACCCAGATCGATTTCCTCACCTACGTCGAATACAACGCCAATCGCCGCCTCGCAGGCGTCGGGCTTCCGACCCTTTCGAATGTCAGCTCGAATCCCTTCACGTGGCTCGATGAGGTCATCTTCCTGAGAAAGGAGAAAAACTTCTTCGAGACGCGCGTCACCGAGTATCAGACGAGCGGCAGCCTCAAAAACACGGCCGAAGACGACCTCATCTAATGGGAGTCCACGCCGACAGCTGGATTCGCCGCATGGCCCGTGAGCATGCGATGATCGAACCGTTCGAAGAGGCGCTCATCCGGCGGACAGCCGATGGGAGTCCTGTCATCAGCTATGGGCTCTCGAGCTATGGCTACGATCTGCGTGTGGCCGATGAGTTCAAGGTCTTCACCAATGTCTACAATGCCGTGGTCGATCCCAAGGCGTTCGATGAGCGCTCGTTTGTCGACATGCGCGGCGCTTCTTGCCTGGTGCCGCCGAACTCCTTTGCTCTGGCTCGAAGCGTTGAGTACTTCCGGATTCCCCGCGATGTGCTCACGCTGTGCGTCGGGAAAAGCACTTACGCCCGGTGCGGCATCATCGTCAATGTGACGCCCTTCGAACCGGAGTGGGAGGGCCACGTGACACTGGAAATCTCCAACACCACGCCGCTGCCTGCCCGCATTTACGCGGGTGAGGGGTTGGCCCAGGTCCTCTTCCTTGCCGCCAACGAGCCCTGCGAAGTCAGTTACGCGGAGCGGAGCGGTAAATACCAGGCCCAGCGCGGAATCACCGTTCCGCGCATCTGATTCAAACACTGTCCAACGCCGTCGGTTCCCCTCTCATGAATGTCAGTCCTGCTCCGTTTTCGCTCACCAACGATGTGCCCGCCGTAGAACCCGGCGAATTTCCGCAGGTTATCCGGCGCGACCTGCCGACCGACGCCTCCGGCAAGCCGCGGGTGGTGCCCTGGCTGGGTCACAAGATTTCGCGTGCGGTCTCCGCGGCCTGCGTGGCTCAAGGGGTCGAAGAATCCATCGGGCAGCAGGTTCAAGCCGAGATTGAGTTCAAGATGCGCCGGGAGCGGCCGAGCTTCATCCACATCGAGCAGCTTCAAGACCTGGTCGAAGAGACGCTCATCAAGATCGGGCAGCCGCACGTCGCGCTGACCTACGGAAAATATCGGGCCCGTCGGGAAGCCGAACGCAAGTTGGGCGGAACGGCGGCCGACGACTCGGGCCATCAACTCGAACTGGCGACCCGCGCCCAACTGGCCGATATCCGCGCACGCATTTCCTTCGCCAAGATTGGCCTGACCCCGTCGCTCCCCGACGACGAGGTGCTCACCCGGCTGCTGCGCAGCACGTCGATCAACCTGAGCCCCCTCGAACGCCGCGATACCATCATCCTCAACGCCAAGTCGCTGCTCGATGTCGATGCCGACGCGCGCTTCTTTGCTGCCCGCATCCTCCTCTCCTACATCTATGAGGAGACGTTGCAGTGGAAGGTGGCCGAAGGCCCGCAGGCGTTGAAAGAAGCCCATCGTCGCGCGTTCTTGGCCTACATTCCGCGCGGCATCCAATTGGGTCGTCTCGATCCCCGGCTCGCTACGTTTGATTTGCCCAAGCTGGCGGACACCCTCGATCCGTTTGCCGATCTCCAGTTCGACTTCATCGGCATCCAGACCCTCTTCGACCGCTACCTCATCCACGACACGGATACCGTCACGAACCGTCGAATCCGTCTGGAAGCACCTCAGATTTTCTGGCTCCGCGTGGCCATGGGTCTGTCGATCCTGGAAAAGGATCGCGAGGTGCGTGCGGCCGAATTCTACGGCATCTACAAGTCGCGCCGGGCTTGCTCCTCCACCCCGACACTCTTCAACGCCGGCACGCTGCACTCCCAGCTCTCCTCCTGCTATCTGCTCTACTGCGGCGACTCCATCGAGGAGATCACCGAAACGTGGCGTCGCTTCTCTCACCTCTCCAAGTGGGCCGGCGGCCTCGGTTGCTCGTGGACGGCAATTCGCGGAGCGGGCGCCCATATCCATGGCACGAATGGCGAGAGCTCCGGAGTCATCCCCTTCCTGAAGGTCTCCAATGACATCGCCATTGCCGTAAATCAGGGAGGCAAGCGCCCCGGTGCGTTGTGCTCGTACCTGGAGCTCTGGCACGCGGACATCGAAGACTTCCTCGATCTCCGCAAGGAAACCGGAGACGACCGTCGCCGCACCCACAACATGAACACCGCGCATTGGATTCCCGATGTGTTCATGAAGCGGCTCAAGGCCATCTCGGACGGCCAACTGCCCAAGGATGCCAACTGGACGCTCTTGCGGACCAATGACTGCCCGGACCTCCCCGAACTCTACGGGCGGAAGTTCGAGCAGCGCTACGAGGAGTACGAACGCATGGTGGACTCCGGAAAGCTCTGGGGTCGCAAGGTGCGCGTGCTGCAACTGTGGAAGCGGATGCTTGAGATGCTCTTCGAGACTGGGCACCCGTGGATGACCTGGAAGGATCCTGCCAACGTTCGCAACCCGCAGGACCACGCCGGCGTGATTCACAACTCCAACCTCTGCACCGAGATCGAGCTGAACACGTCCTCTTCCGAGGTGGCGGTTTGCAACCTCGCCAGCGTCAACATTGCGGCGCATTTGCGCCCGGATGGTTCCATCGACAACGACAAGCTCCGCGGCACCATCACCGTGTTGATGCGGATGCTCGACAACGTCATCGACATCAACTTCTACCCGGTCGAAGCCGCCGCCAATTCCAACCTGCGCCATCGGCCGGTCGGACTCGGCGTGATGGGGCTGCAAGACGCGCTGTACGACAAGAAGGTGGCCTTCGATTCCGCCGAGGCGGTCGCCTTCAACGATGAAGCATTGGAAGCCATCGCCTACCACGCCTACTGCGCGAGCAGTGACCTGGCGGAGGAGCGCGGAACCTACCCGAGCTACGCGGGTTCCAAGTGGAGCCGCGGCCTGATGCCGCTCGACACACTGAATTTGCTCGAGCAGGAGCGCGGCACGCCGATCCTCGTCGACCGCAACTCGAGACTCGATTGGGACGGGCTCCGTCAGCGCATCGCACGGCACGGCATGCGCAACTCGAACTGCTTGGCGATCGCTCCGACGGCCACCATTTCCAACATCCTGGGCTGCACGCCGTGCATCGAGCCGACCTACAAGCACATCCACACCAAGTCGAACCTCAGCGGTGAGTTCATTCGCACCAACGACCATTTGTTGCGCGACTTGCAAGCCTTGGGCGTGTGGGACGAAGACATGCTGGCCGATTTGAAATACTTCGATGGCAGCGTGCAGCAAATCGAGCGCGTCCCGGAGCCACTCAAGCGGTTGTACAAGACAGCCTTCGAGATCGCTCCGACCTGGATTCTTCAATGCGCTGCGGTGCGCCAGAAGTGGATCGACCAGGCTCAGAGCACCAACCTCTGGCTGGCGGAAAGCGATGCCCGCACCGCGAGTTTCATGTATCGCGAGGCCTGGGAACGCGGACTCAAGACGACCTATTACCTGCGCACTCTGAACAAGAGCGCCATCGACAGCGCGAACCGCGAACGCCGTCCCGCGGCCGAACCGAAGCGCGAGTTCACCGCCGATGAAAAGAATGCCTGTTCCATCGAAGCGATGCGCAACGGTGGCACCTGTGAGGCTTGCCAGTAAGTGGTGAGGGGGCCGGTGGCCGAGCGATTGAACCGAGCCCGGCCGACCTCGCCGCTTCTTTTCGGGGCGCAGTCTCTGCGTCCAATTCCGCCCCGTGGTTGTTCACGGGCATCGGTAGAGTCGGAAGCGCTTGGTAACGGGTTCTCTGTAGAACCCTGGCTCCCGGAAAATTCCGACCGGGTGGCTATCGGTTGGACAGAAAGGCGGGTTGAGTCGACAACTGGGGCGTGGAATTGCGCGAGTTTGCCGAGCGGATCCTCTGCGCGACGACGCTGGAGGAAAAGCTCATCGACCCGCCCGGCGGACGGCTCACCGACGAGCGTCCCGGGGCCGCGTGGGATTCTGTGGTCGAACCCGGTCGGCCCGCCGAACTGCGCTTCAAACCATCGGGCTCCGACAAGGCGGGCACCGCTGGCAAGGCCGAGTTTCCCGGCCTGCACGGACTGGATACTGAGGCAGGGCGGGGCAAGGTCTTGCACTTCTTCGCCAATCACGAACTCCTGGCCACCGAATTGATGGCCTTGGCGCTCCTGCGCTTCCCCGATGCGCCCCCGGCCTTTCGTCGGGGTGTCTTGCACACCTTGCGCGAGGAGCAAGAACACG